>CAMBOD010000031.1 GCA_945868985.1 Prosthecobacter debontii
CGCGAAACCGCTGAGTCTTCCAGCCGCTGCGGGAGAAAGTGGCGCGCTCGCGGAGTTGCGTTCCATCGCGGAGAAGAATCGCATTTTCAAAAGCTACATCGGCCAGGGCTACCACGACTGCATTACGCCGCCGGTCATCCAGCGAAACATCCTCGAAAACCCCGGCTGGTATACCGCCTACACGCCGTATCAGGCCGAGATCGCGCAGGGGCGGCTGGAGGCACTGCTGAATTTCCAGACGATGATCACCGATCTCACTGCGTTGCCGGTGGCAAATGCGTCGCTGCTCGACGAAGCCACCGCTGCAGCGGAGGCGATGCACATGGCGCTCGCGCTGAAAAAGGACGGCGAGGCGCGTGCGGTTTTCGTCTCGGAGCGATGCCACCCTCAGACCATCGCCGTGGTGCAGACGCGCGCAGAACCGCTCGGCGTGAGAGTGATCGTTGGCGACGAACACAGTTTCGATTTCAAGGAATCCGTCTGCGCCGTGCTCGTGCAGTATCCCGATACACGCGGCGGCATCCACGACTTCGCGCCGCTTTTTGAAAAGGCGCACGCCGCCGGTGCGCTGTGCATCTGCGCAGCAGACCCGCTCTCACTCACACTGCTGCGCCCGCCGGGAGAATTCGGCGCGGACATCGCCATCGGCAGCACGCAGCGCTTCGGCATTCCGCTCGGCTGCGGCGGCCCTCATGCGGCCTACCTCGCCTGCCGCGACGATCTGAAACGCATCATGCCCGGCCGCCTCGTCGGCGTGAGCAAAGACTCGCACGGCAACCCCGCATTCCGCCTCTCGCTACAAACGCGCGAGCAGCACATCCGCCGCGACAAGGCCACCTCGAACATCTGCACCGCGCAAGTGCTGCTCGCCGTCATGGCCTCAATGTATGCCGTCTATCACGGCCCCGATGGACTGCGCCGCATCGCCTTGCGCGTGCATCGCCTCGCGAAAACTTTCGCCACCTCGCTTTCTAAACTCGCCCGTGGGTTTGAAGTCTCACGCACTCCGTTCTTCGACACCGTCCACGTGAAAGTCGCCAAGGGTGATTGCGAAGTGATCCTCGCCACGGCCAAAGCCTCGCGCATCAATCTACGCAAAGTGAGCGAAGATTCGTTCGCCGTCGCTTTTGATGAAACCACCTCTGCTGACGATCTGGAAAATATCATCACCGTTTTCAACATCGGGCACGCACACAACGTCAACGTCCACACCCTCGCTGGCGAAGTGAAAACCAACTTCACCGCGCCCCACACCCGCAGCAGCGATTTCCTCACGCACCCCATTTTCAACACCCACCACACCGAGCACGAAATGCTGCGCTACCTGCGCCGCCTCGAAGCAAAAGACCTCTCGCTCTGCCACTCGATGATCTCGCTCGGCTCCTGCACGATGAAGCTGAATGCGACCAGCGAGATGTTCCCGGTCACGTGGACCGAGTTTGGGAAAGTGCATCCATTCGCGCCCGCCGAGCAGCTCGCTGGCTATCGCGAAATGTGCAAACAGCTCTCCGCCTGGCTCGCCGAAATCACCGGATTACCCGGCGTCTCCCTCGAACCCAACGCAGGCTCGCAGGGCGAATACGCCGGGCTGCTCTGCATTCGGAAATTCCACGAATCGCGCAATGAACACCATCGCGACGTCTGCCTCATCCCCACCAGCGCGCACGGCACGAACCCCGCGAGCGCCGTTATGGCCGGGATGCGCGTCGTCGCCGTGAAGTGCGACGAACACGGCAACGTGGACATGACCGACCTCCTCGAAAAAGCCAGCGCCCACGCCGAACAACTCGCCGCGCTCATGATCACCTACCCGAGCACCCACGGCGTCTTCGAGGAAACCGTCAGCGAAATCTGCCAGCTCATGCACGGCTACGGCGCGCAGGTCTATATGGACGGCGCAAACATGAACGCCCAGGTCGGCCTCACCAGCCCCGGCCGCATCGGCGGGGACGTGTGCCATCTCAATCTGCACAAAACCTTCTGCATCCCGCACGGCGGCGGCGGCCCCGGCATGGGACCGATTTGCGTTGCGGCGCACCTCTCCCCTTTCCTGCCCGCATACGAACGCACCGGCCCCGGAATCCAGACCGGCTCCATCAGCGCCGCGCCATTCAGCAGCGCGAGCATTCTCACCATTTCGTGGATGTATATCCGCATGATGGGCGGCGACGGCCTCACCGACGCCACGAAACTCGCCATCCTCAACGCCAACTACATCGCCCGCCGGCTCGAAGAACACTTCCCCGTCCTCTATCGCGGCGCAAACGGCAGCGTCGCCCACGAATGCATCGTGGACCTGCGCGGCTTCAAGCTCACCACCGCCGAGGACGTGGCGAAACGCCTCATGGATTTCGGATTCCACGCCCCCACGCTGAGCTGGCCCGTCGCCGGCACGCTCATGGTCGAGCCCACCGAGAGCGAGAGCAAAGCCGAATTGGATCGCTTTTGCGAAGCCATGCTCGCCATCCACGCCGAAATGACCGCCGTCGAGAGCGGTGCGATGGATAAAACCGACAACCCCCTCAAGCGCGCCCCGCACACCGCCAGCGCCGTCACCGCGAGCGACTGGCAGCGCGCCTACTCACGCGAGCAAGCCGCATATCCCGCCCCGTGGCTGCGCGAATTCAAATTCTGGCCCGCCGTCGGTCGTGTGGACAACGTCTTCGGCGACCGCAACCTCGTCTGCACCTGCCCCAGCGTGGAGGAACTCGCCGCGCGCTAAGCCTTCTCCCGCGAAAACGCCAGCGCCAGCCAGCCCGCGAGAAGCAACGTGCCGCCGATTGGCGTGATCGCGCCCAGCCACTTCACATTCGTCATCGCCAGCACATAGAGCGTGCCGCTGAAAATCACCGTCCCCGCCAACCAAAGCCGCCACGGCCACACACGCAGCTTCCCGCACAGCGACAGCGCCACGAGCGCGACCGCATGCACGAGATGATAATGCGCCGCCTTCTCCCAAGTCCCGAGTTGACCGTTCGACTCCAGTATCGCCTTCAACCCATGCGCCCCAAAAGCCCCCAATGCCACAGCCAGAAAACCCATGATGGCGGAAATACGGAGCGCGTTCGTCGTGTTCATGCGCATACTTTAAACAGCAGCGAGGAAAACGGAAAGCCTCTTGGCTCTGTTGTCAGCTTCACTCAACCGGCAGCATCGGAGCCCTAGTGCTTATGGTAAGTCAGGTTTGCGTGTTCATCCACCTCACAGCCCGCAGCGATTTGGCAAACGCCATCTTGGAGGACGACGCGGCACAGGGGGTTACCATGAAGAGTTTGAATCCGAATTTTGCGATGGAGGGGCCCCGCTCGGTCAGCTCAAGATCACCACCAATACTCTGAATCCGCTGCGCATAAGCACGTCCTTCATCAAGCGCCCCCTCCCCAAGTCGTCACCTTCTCTGAATCACCAATGCTATCGCAGAATTTGGGTTTATTGAAATTTTCTGAAAAACGCCACTTTGCACAATGCGCGGTCTGACATGTTTTTTCCGTGCATTGATGCAGGACTAAGGGGCTCCTACCTATTCGGTGACTTCAAGAAGTCCGTTGCCTTTGATGCAATCTACCCCGCTGGCTGCGGTGTATCTTCCTGCAGGTTGCACTTTGCCTTCGAGCGTGAGCTTGCGAACTTTCATCTGGCCTTTGAAATTGAGTTCCAACTTTGCGCCGCTGGCGATGGTGATGTCACACTTTGCAGAAAGGCTGCGTTCGCTGGCTATGGCGAGGGTGCCAGCGTTAATCGTGACCGGGCCGGTGAAGGTGTTTGCGCCGGAGAGCGTCCACTTTCCTGTGCCATTTTTGGTGATGGCGGTGGTGGCCCTGCCTTTGCGGTCGTAAGGGTCCTCCACATTGCAGGCGATCTCGCCTGTGCCCGCAGTGGATCCGGCCAGGATGATTGTTTTGTTTTCGCCGTAGCCGGATATCACAAAAGGACTGGTCAGCTTGAGCAGGCCGGTTCCTGATTGGCTCAGGGAGACTGCGTCATTTCCTCCGGGAAAATTTAGAGTGCGGTCGGTGGTTTCGCCTTTTCCAGTGTAGTTCAAAACGCTGCCGCGACTCAGGAAAATCTCGCCGTCGCTTTCCGTTTTTGGCGCGCCGAGGCTGCTCGCAGGCATTCCGTTGACAACACTGTTGAGCGAATCAGCGCTCAGTGTTCCGCCTACAATGATCGTCTGACCGCTGTAGGTGTTTGCGCCCGTGAGCTTCAGAGTTCCTGCTCCACATTTCTTGAGCAGAATGCTCCCGCCGCCCGGCCCTTTGGAGTCGGTGATATTGATGGAAATTTCCTGCGGCTCCGTGGCTCCGGTCGTGTCCAATCCGAAAGTGCTGCCAGCCATCAGGCCGTTCCGATTAATGTCGGTGCTGAGGTTTTTCAGCATGGTTCCAGCCTGCGCGGCGGTGAAACTATCCGGACTGCCAACATGAAGCCGCAGTTCGCCCGCCGCTCCGTTTATGGTGATGTTCGCGGGAGTCCACCGGGCGGGTTCGTTGTTGTAGAGGGACGACTTGATTTCTAAGAGCCCCATTTCAACCATTGTGGAACCTGAATAAGTATTCCGGCCAAAGAGTTTGATCTTCCCGCTCTTCAGCGTGTGACCGACCGGCTGGCCCACTTGGGTGATGCCTCCGGTGCCGCTGATACCCTCCTGCTTGTTGCTAAACTCCAGGATATTTTCCGCACGCAGCTTGGTGTTTCTGTTCAATTTCACCGGCCCGCCCCAGTGACCACTGCCACCGGTAAAGACGCTCCCGCCATTCGCGATCAGTGAATTTCTCACCGGCTCACCGCCGATTCCTATCGCGCCATCTTCGTTGATCGTTACGGGGCCCGCGCCGAGACCTTCTGGCCGCGCTGAAAGGGAACCGCCATTGATGATGGTGCCGCCTGCGTAGGTGTTGATGAGATTGCCAAGGTGAAGTTCGTGCGGGCCGTTCTTGATGAGCGCACCTTTGCCGGAAATCGCTCCATTGAGAAATACACGTGTATCGTCTGCCTCAAGTCCATCCACGGTGAGGTCCGCATCCAGTCGCACCGGCACCTTGATTGTCACATTCGCGCGGCTCTGGCTGTTGATGTATGGCGACGCGCCAAATGAGCTGCTCTTGGTGAAAACAAAACTCCCCTTGCTCTCCAGCGTCAGCGTGGCGCGTCCGAGGTTGAGTTGATTGAGGACGAAATCCCCGTCGCCCGTCCGGCTTACCGTGTATTTGCCGGGCTCGTTGAAACTCAAAATGCTGTCGGAGTTTCCACCAACGCTCGGCCCGGCGGCGGCACCAAGATTGTTCTTCCATCTAGCTCCATCGTCAAAGCTGCCATCCTCTTTCGCCATCCACGAAAAGTGCATGGGCTCCTTGGTGGGAATCACCTTCACAGTATAGTCCCGGGTGGAGCCATCCTGGGCGGTAATCTTGTATGTCTGCGGTGTGGTGAAATCTCTCGCTGCCCCGGAGGTAGGCTCTGATTTTGCGAAACGCGCGAGTTCAAAGACAGGAGCAAGCGCCTTCACATCGGTGGATGCCGGGACGTGGATTGCGATGGTATTCCCGTTGATCGATGTGGAGACGGCGTCGGGCAATTTCAGTCGGTAAATTTCCTTCACCGTCCAAGGCCCTTTGCGGTCGCCCGATTGCGGCTCTTTGGGGGCGCGTTTTTTCGCGGTGTAAGGCTTGTCGCCTTTGACCAATGCCGGAGCATCAGGCGCATCACGCTTTGTCCGCAGAGTCGTTCTGGTCGGCGGGAGCTGCGCTGCTTTTGCTGGATCGATAAACTCCACCAGGTCGCGCATGGCGACGACCTTGTAGTTGTTTGCTTTCAGATACTCCACGAACTCCTCGAACAAGTCGGGATCAATCCCCACGCCGGGATGCTCCATATCCGGCGTGCCGTGAAACGTCATCACCACCACCTTGCCCGCAGTGGCTTGCTGCACCGCGCTGATCATCCCTTCCATGGTCTGCCCCACGCCGCCGGCTGCAAACGAGGGAACATCAAATGGATTATCCACCGTAGGGTCGTAGGTGCGACCGTGACCGCCTCTCGCAAACGTATATCCCCAACTCGCCAGAAGCGGGAAAAATTTCGGGTTCACGTCGTAGAAAGGCCAGCAAAAGGTCGTGGGACGTGGAATCCGGTTCGCGATCATTTCATCCTCCAAAGTCCACACATAAGCCTGACATCCCCCGACATCCGTCATGGATAATTGCCCATGCCCCCGCGTGTGATTGCCAATCTCGAACCCCTGCTCCGACATCGTCCGAATCTGCCGCCACGTCATATACCAATCCTTGCGCTCGCGGAACAGATAGGCGTCGGAAACATAGAACGTCCCGTTGAAGCCATGTTTCTTGAGAATCGGAGCGGCAACCGTCGCATGACTGGCGCACCCGTCGTCGAACGTGAATACGACGAGTCGCTCCGGGATGGGTTTCTTGAGAATTCCAAGAGGATCCTTTGCTTGCTCCGCCTTCTCTTTGACTTCCGGTTTCAATGGAAACAAATCGAGAATCACATGCGCGTAAAGACGGTGGCCGAAATCATTCGGATGATTGACGTTGTTACCGCTCAGGTCGGAATAGGGTTTCTTTTTTAGGATTTCGATCCAAGGCGTCGTCACATCAGCCAGCGCCACATTGGTGGTCACCAACCCGCCTAGAAACTTGGATTTCCATTGGAAACCATCGGCACCCGCAAAGAGCGGATTCATCGTCATGGGCGCGACCAGCACAATGTCAGCGTCTGGATTCTCGGCGATGACACCATCGCGCATTTTGGTCATCTTCTTGTCGTAGCCACCGCCGTCATTCATTCCGAAGGCAAGGAGCACCAAGTCCGGTTTTTCCGCTGTCACTTTGGGAATCATCTCCACTCCCCATCCAGCCTCGGTCCCGGAGACTCCGAAATTGACCAGCGTGACCTTTGAGCCAAACCGCTTCTGAAGCGTATTGGCGACCAGTTGCGGATACGCAGGCTGATAGGGCTCGGCCAGCGATTCCTTAAACCCCGAAGCATTGAGTCCCTGCGTAATGCTGTCACCCAAGGCCACGAGCTTGATTGGCTGTTTGTTTCTCAGCTTCGCCAAAACGCGCGTCAACTGTTCCGGTCGAGGCTCGGGCGGCTGGGGCCACGGATCCGTCTTATGCCAGTAGGAAACTTGCACCTGGAGATCATGAAAGAATCGCCCTTCGGAATGCAGCACAGTGGCAAACATGTTCGGGCTTCCTTTCGGCGGAACCATCTGCGCTGCGGTCTTGAAAGGAATGCGTGAGGTCGGCGTCAGCTCGATGATGTTTGTCCCCGGCTTCCACGTGAAATCCTTTCCCTCCACATACTTCATCCGATGATCCGGATGAGTGATCTGGAATTTCTCACTGGGTATAAAAAGCAGTTTACCCGTGGCCAGTTGCTTGCCTTCCTCCTGAATGAAAAGCACGGGCTCGTTGTCGCTCACCTGCGTTCGCCAAAGCGGCTCACCGAGCCCCATTCCCGGCCCCGACCTCTCAGCCTTCTCCGCATCGTCGGCCATCAGCATCATTCCGCCGCAGCAGAGCCCCAATAGTGTCCCCAGTATTCGCTTTGTCATAGTTTGAAATTCTTCGTTTGAGCAGTTCTTCCGAGCTTTTTCCTGATGGCTTTAAGAGCCGACGATGAGCACTCCCGTTCCAGCGATAAACCCCGACGCACTAGTCGCCGAGTAAGTGCCCGCAGGTTGCTCTTTGCCTTCGAGCGCGAGCTTGCGAACTTTCATCTGGCCTTTGAAATCGAGTTCCAACTTCGCGCCGCTGGCGACGGTGATGTCACACTTTGCAGAAAGACTGCGCTCGCTGGCGATGGCGAGGATGCCGCCGTGGATCGTGACCGGGCCGGTGAAGGCGTTTGCGCCGGAGAGCGTCCATTTTCCAGTGCCGCTTTTTGTGATCGCCGTGGTGGCTTTTCCCGCGCGGTCGTGTGGGTCGGTGATGGTCGCGGCGAATTCGCCGTTGCCAGTAGTGCTGCCGGTGAGTGCGATGGTTTTGTTCGCGCCGTAGCCGGAGATGAGGAGCGGGCTGGTGAATTTCAACAGGCCGGTGCCGGATTGTTCAAACGTCACGGTGGCGTTTTTTCCGGCGAGGTTGATGACGCGGTCGGTGCTCTCGCCGCTACCGGTATAGATGAGCGCGCAGTCGCCGTCCTTCCCTTCTTCACCGATGACGATCTCACCGCTTTCGATGTCCGTGGGCGCGCCGAGGCTGCTGCTGGCTTTGCGCTTGCCCTCGGTGAAACAGTTGAGCGACGCGACGCTGAGGCTGCCGCTCTCAAGGATCGTCTGGCCGGAGTAAGTGTTGTTTCCCGAAAGCCGCATCGCGCCTCCGCCACATTTTTTGAAAAGAAACGCGCCGCCACCGGTGCCTTTGGAATCTCCGAGATTGGCGGAGATGATGACGGGCTGTGTCGCGTTCACCGTGTCGAGACAGAGAAATGAGCCGCCCATCATTCCATTATCGTTCACGGTGCCCGTGAGGTTTCTCAGCAACGTGCCGACTTGCTCGCCGGTGAACTCGCCGGGCCCGCCGACATTCAGCCGGAGCGTCGCCGCTTTGTGGATCGTGATGTTTGCCGCCGTCCACTTCGCGGCGTCCGCGTTGTAAAGTGCGGCGGCTTTTTTCACGACGAGCGTGCTGGGGAATATGGTGGTCGGCCCCGTGTAGGTGTTCGCACCGGAGAGCGTCACCGTGCCGCCGGGTCTCATGTTGAGGTAGGTGCCGTTCGTGCCAAACATCGTGAAGCCGCCGGGCCCGCTCATGCTGCCGGTGATGGTGCAGTCGCTGATGAAGCCCGCGTTGCCGTTCAGCTTGATCGGACCGCTCAAGTTGCAGTGAAAGAGCGTGCCTTGATTGACGACGACCGGGTTCGCGAGTTCGCGCTCGGCGGATAATGTGCCGAAGTTGTCGAGCGTGACGACGCCGGTGCCGAGGCTGTCGCTTTTCCGCACGTTGATTTTTCCGCCGTTGATGAATGTCCCGCCGCTGTAGGTGTTCGAGTTGTTGATTTGCAGGATGCCGAAATGCACGTCGTGGAAATTGATGCCCGCGACATTGGAATCGCCCGAGCTTTGCAACGTGAGCGCGCGCGGGCCGGAGATGACTTCGTTGAACGTGATGAAGCAGTTGGGGTCTTTGTCGGGAGAAGTGACGACGGCGAGGTCGTCGCGGAGCGTGACGGGCACATTGATGTTCACGATCCCGCACTTCGTAGCGCGGATCGCGGGAGGGATTTGGTTCGCCGGCTCCTTCGTGAAAGTGAATGCGTTTCCGCCGAGGGTGAGCCCGCCGGAGCGCTCGCCGAGGATGAGCTGGTTCAGCACAAATCCCGCAGTCAGATCATTCTTCGCTGTGCATTTGCCGCCTTGGTTGAAACTGAGAATGTAGTCCGGCGAACCCGCGCCCACCGGTGCGGCTGTGCTGTCGGTCCACCGTGCTAGCTCGCTCCAATTCCCCTCCTCCGCTTTCATCCATGCAAAAGCGTTCGTCTTGTCGCTCTTCACCACCGCAACCGCGACCGTCTGCGCCGATCCATCCTGCGCAGTGATCTTGTAAGTCTGCGGCTTCGTGAAATCCCGCGCCACACCCGAAGCGGGTTCTGCCGTGGCGAAAGGCGACAGCGTGAATGTCGGAGCCAGCGCCTTCACATCCGTGCCCGTCGGCACATAGACAGCGATGCGACTCTGCGAAAGCGCAACAGAGCGCGCACCCGGCAGCGTGAAAGTCAGCATATCCTTCGCATTGCTCACCGGCGTTTTCCTCACCGTGACGACATAGCTTTTCACAGCCCCATCGCGCGCCGTGACCGTGTAAGTCTGCGGCTTGGAAAAATCGCGCACGGCACCCGACACCGGAGCAACCGTCGCATCGGCGGACACCGTGATTTTCGGCGCGAGCGCCGTGACATCCGTGGCGTGCGGAACAGTCACCGTGACCTCCCCTTTGGTAATCCTCGCCGGAGCCAGATCGGGAAAACGAAACTCCCGGATGTCACCCGACGGCGGCGCGACGAACGGCTTTTCGTCCTTGAGCCGCTCAAACGGCGGCGCGTCCTTCGCAACATTCGCCGTGCGCGGCAGCGTCGCCGCCTTCTCCACATTGATATACTTCGCCAGATCGCGCATCGCGATGCACTGGTAATTGTTGTCCTTCAAATACTGCATCATCGCCTTGAACATCACCGGCTCCAGACTCACCGGCGGATGCTCCATATCGGGCACCCCGTGAAACGTCAGCACCACCACCCGCCCCCGACACGCCTGCTGCACCGCCTTGATGAAATTCTCACTCGACGTTCCATCCGTCATCGAAAACGACGGCACATCAAAAGGATTATCCACCGTCGGCCGGTAGGGTCGCTCATGCCCGCCGCGCCCGAACAAATATCCATGCTGCAACAGCCCCGGAATAATCGGCCACACTACTTGGTAAATCGGCCAGCACACCGTCGTCATCTTCGGCCCGCCATTCGCCATCACCTCATCCTCCATCCGCAGATAATTCTCCAATCCCCCGCCATGCCCGTAAGTGTGATTCCCAATCTCCAGCCCATCCGCGTGCATCGCGTTCATCTGCCGGTAAGTCTGATACCAGTCCTTCCGCGTCTTGAACGAATCGAAGTTGCACACATAAATCGAACCGCCAAACCCCAGCGACTTCAGAATCGGTGCCACCACCGTCGCATGACTCGCCGGAGCATCATCAAAAGTGAGCACCACAAGCCTGTCCGGGACCGGCTTCAGCAAAACCCCATTTAGATCCGGGTCCACCGGCACATCCGCCCAGGCGTTGGAAAAAGACGCGAGAGCGAAGAGAAGGAACGCGAAGGCTGGTTTCATGCGTCTCGGATACGTGCTAACAATGACGGATGTCGAATGTGGAATGACGAATCGCGCTGCCACCCTTCGTTCATCGTCCATTATTCGTCATTTGTCCCATTTGTCATCTCTATGTAACCGTGTAGAATGTGGTTGTAATTTCCACTGCGAATGTCCTCACCTGCACAATTTAATGACAATTCCCGCCGCGGCGTTTCCGGGTCGCTGGCCGCGCTGGTGCTGGCATTGCTGCCGCTCGGGGCGTGGGGACATGGCCCGCTTCACGAGAGGATCGCTGCTTTAACTGCTGAAGTCGCGGCGAAGCCGGATGATGTGACGTTGCGTTATCAACTCGCAGAAATTTGTTTCCAGCACGGCGATTGGGATGCTTCGCTGAAAAACCTGGAGCGGGTGGAACAACTCGCACCGGGACAATTTCCAACTGATTTA
>CAMBOD010000032.1 GCA_945868985.1 Prosthecobacter debontii
AAGCTCTCCGGTGTGAAATCGCGCTCGAGCCGCCCGCGATGTGCGAGGGAGACGACGCCGGTTTCTTCGCTGACGATGAGCACGATGGCGTCACTTTCCTCACTGAGTCCGATGGCGGCGCGATGGCGGAGGCCGAGGTTGCGATCCAAGTCTTGCCGCTGGCTGACGGGGAAGATGCACGCAGCGCTGGCGATGCGGTCTCCACGAACGATGAGGCCTCCGTCGTGCAGCGGGGTTTTTGGATGAAAGATGGAGACGACGAGTTCGGGGGAGAAGATGCTGTCCACTTCGACGCCGCTTTCGATGTGCGACTGGATGTCTGTCCCGCGCTCGATGGCGATGAGTGCGCCGAGGCGGCGGTTTGAGAGGTCGAAGGTGGTCTCGGCAAGAACTTCGACGGTCTCGCGCTGCTGGAGCTGTGTGCCGAAGAGGCGGTGGCTACCGATTTGCGCAAGCAGGCGGCGCAGCTCCGGCTGGAAAATGACGACGAGCGCGAGCACGACGATGGCGGAAAGGGATCGGAGCAACCAGGAAATGACACCGAGCCCGAAGAGTTGCGAAAGAAGCGCGAGGCCCAGCACAAGCACGGCGAGGCCCGTGAGCACGCGCAATCCGCGCGTTCCGCGCAGGCCGAGGTATCCGTAATAAATACAAACGGCGAGGATGAGGATTTCGAGGGCGCCCTTCCAATTGTCGGCGGCAAATTGCTGGAATGTGGCGAGCATCATCCGGCGATAATCGCCTCGGTCATCCGAAGCGCCTCCACGTTGGGTTTCACATCATGCACACGAAAAACACGCGCCCCGCGCTCGCGGCAGTAGCTCGTGAGCGCGACGGTGGGCCACAAGCGGTCTTCGGGCGCGGTTGAATCAGTGCCGAGCACTTTTGCGATGAAACTTTTGCGCGACACGCCGATGAGCAGCGGCCTTTCGCCGACGCTCAATTCCGGCAGGCGGCGGAGCAACTCGAGGTTGTGGTCCACCGTCTTTCCAAACCCGATGCCGGGATCAAAGATGAGGTTTTGCGCGGGCACGCCGCAACGTAGGCAACGCTCCATCGCGGTGCAAAAGGAATCCTGCACTTCGCGCGTTACATTTTCGTAGCGCGGCGCGGTCTGCATAGTGAGCGGTTCTCCTTTCATGTGCATGATGACCGCGCCAGCCCCGGTCTCTTTGACTGCTAATAACATCGCCTCGTCGCGCAATCCGCTCACGTCGTTGATTACCGAAGCTCCCGCAGCGCACGCCTCACGCGCGACTTTCGCTTTCATGGTGTCTATCGAGACGACTACGCCGAGTGCCGCCAGTCGCTCGATCACCGGTAACACGCGCCGCAACTCCTCGCTTTCCGCCACCGGCTCCGCGCCCGGTCGCGTGCTCTCGCCGCCAACATCCACGATTTGCGCGCCCTGCGAAAACATCTCCGCACCGTGCGCGACCGCCGCATCTACATCGAGCCAGCGCCCGCCGTCGCTGAACGAATCGGGCGTCACATTCAACACGCCCATCACCACGCCGCGACGCGCGAGGTCGAATGTTTGTGTGCGTGTCTGCCAGAGCATCCAATCCGTGTGACGCACGGAGCCGCGCCGATGCAAGCGCGACGTGCGCAGAGGCTGCTAGACCTCGCGCCAGTGTCGTGCTACAGACGCGCCCCATTTTCTAAAAAACCACGATGTCCACATACACAACCTGCACAGTGCCCGACGGCAAAAAAATCACCATCAGCGGAGGGAAGCTCAGCGTTCCAAACAACCCGATCATTCCATTCATCCGCGGCGACGGCACCGGGCCGGACATCTGGGCTTCGAGCGTCCGCGTGCTCGATACGGCGGTGGAAAAAGCCTACGCCGGCGCGAAGAAAATCGCGTGGATGGAAGTGTTCGCCGGCGAGACGTCGAAGAACAAATTCGACAACTGGCTGCCAGATGACACGGTCGAAGCCTTCAAGGAATTTCTAGTCGGAATCAAAGGCCCGCTGACCACGCCCGTCGGCGGCGGCATCCGCTCGCTGAACGTCGCGCTGCGCCAGATGCTCGACCTCTATGTTTGCCTGCGCCCCGTGCAATATTTTAGCGGCGTCCCATCGCCCGTGAAACGACCCGAGGCCGTGGACATGGTCATTTTCCGCGAGAACACCGAGGACATCTACGCCGGCATCGAATACGCAGGCGGCACGCCCGAAGCGCAGAAGGTGCTCGATTTTATCGCGAAGGAATTTCCGAAGGATTTCAAAAAAATCCGCTTCGGCAGTTCACAGGCCGTCGTGGATTACATGAAACTCGCCGCGCCCGAGCACACGATGGAAAATTACCCGCCCACCGTCGGGATCGGCATCAAGCCCGTGTCGCAAGTCGGCACCATCCGGCTCATCAAGGCCGCCATCCAATACGCCATCGCCGAGAAAAAGAAGAGCGTCACCATCGTGCATAAAGGGAACATCATGAAGTTCACCGAGGGCGCGTTCCGCGACTGGGGCTACGCCGCCGCCGAGCGCATCTTCGGCGACAAAGTCTATACGTGGTCGCAGTGGGAAAAGACGAAGAAGGAAAAAGGCGAAGCCGCAGCGAACGACGAACAGAAAGCCGCACTCGCATCGGGCCGCGTGCTCATCAAAGACGCCATCGCCGACATCACGCTCCAGCAAGTCCTCACGCGCCCCGGCGATTTCGACGTCATCGCCACGCTCAACCTCAACGGCGACTACCTCTCCGACGCCCTCGCCGCACAAGTCGGCGGCATCGGCATCGCGCCCGGCGGAAACATCAACTACGTCACCGGCCACGCCATTTTCGAAGCCACCCACGGCACTGCGCCGAAGTATGCCGACAAAGACCTCGTCAACCCCGGCAGCGTCGTCCTTAGCGGCGAAATGATGTTCCGTTACCTCGGCTGGACCGAGGCCGCCGATTTGATCATCAAAGGCCTCAACGGAGCCATCGGCAGCAAGCGAGTCACCTACGACTTCGCCCGCCAGATGGAAGGCGCCACCGAGATCAAATGCTCCGAGTTTGGCACGAACATCATCGCGCATATGTAGCGCGGTGATCGGTTGCGCTGAGACTGTGCTGAATGCCCCGCTTAGGCGACTTCCATGATCGCGTTGCCGCAATGATTGGTGGAACGTGGGCACGGAAATGCACACACAGCTTTACGGGCTGCCTCGAACATTTTTGAAATGTCACGCTCGCACTAGAAGTGCGATCTGCCCTTAGCGGGTAGGATTGGCGAGGCGCACGACGCGTCCGCCGTCAGCAAAAGCGTTTTGCTGGAGCATGACTTTTTTGCCTTTGGCATCGGAGTCGCAGACGCCCATTTCGACTTTGCGGCTTCCGCTCTGCGAACTGCAGGCTGAGAAAGCGAGGGTGAGAGCTATAGTGAGGAGTGACAGTGTTTTGTTTATGGTCTGTTTGAGTTGACGGCACGGAAGTTGGAGGATTTCTCGCCGCGAGGCAAGAAAATCAATGTGACTGCCAAAGTGCACGTGATTTTTTCCACTCGCCGACCAGCGCACGGAAGGCGGCAGCAGCGGGTGAGGTATCCTCAGCGGACCACACCATCACCAACTCCACCGCTTGCGTGGGTGTGAGCGGGCGGAAGACGAGCGGCCCCCCCTTGCCGAGCGAGGCCACGCTGTCGGGAATGATGCCGATGCCTTCGCCAGCTTCCACGTAGCTGAGCACGGTGTGGATCACGCTCGGGGTCTGTGAGAGTTTCGGCGTGAAATGGGCGCGGCGACACGCGGCGAGGATCGCATCGTGCAAGCCGACGCCTTCGCGCCGGGCGAGAATCACAAGCGATTCGTCGGCCAGATCGCGCCATGCGACCGTCCGCTTCCGAGCGAGTCGGTGCCCTGCGGGAAACACTCCGAAAAATGGTTCCTTGCGCAAAAGCATCGTCTTCAAACCATGCGCCTGCCGTGCGAGCACCGGTCGCGTGAGTCCGATTGCCAGTTGCCCGCGGGCCACCATCTCCCACACGCGTTCCGGTGTTCTTTCCTCCAAAATGACGGACACACGCGGGTAGCGGCTGCGGAAATCCGCCAGCAGCCGGCCGAGGAACGCCTGCTTCGGCGGCCCGATGTAGCCGACGCGCAATTCGCCTTCTTCGCCTGACGCCGTCCGTCGCACACGGCGCACCGCGTCGTCCACTCGCTGGAGAATCAGCCCGATCTCGTGCAGAAAAACCGCACCCGCTTCGTTCAGCGCCACGCCTCTCCTGCTGCGCGTGAGCAACTCTGCTCCCACGCGGTGTTCCAATTCCTTCACTGCGCGACTGAGTGCTGGCTGCGCGACACGCAGACGGCGCGCGGCCTTGGAAAAACTGAGTTCTTCAGCGACGGCCTGAAAGTAGCGGAAATGACGAAGTTCCATTGGGTGATAGCGGCTCGGCATAATGCCGATAGCGAGACGCCAATTTTGTTACAAGCTGCATAACGGTGAAATGCCCTGCATTCAGAGCGACTTCGCACATTTTGCACGCGTGGTCCAACATGGATAGGTGAGCGCCGCTCGCCGGAGATCACCAAAGGTAAAAGTAGTATTTGAAGCCGCTGACCTCCGAAGTGGCGGTGCCTGCCAAATCAATCGTAAAATATCGCACGCGATCACCCAGCGGCGGAGGCTGGCCGTTCGCGCTCACTTCTATGCGCACGTATTTTGGCCACAGGATGCCGCGTGTCGTGGCCTGTTCGATTTCCACTTTCTGATTGTTTGCGAGTTGCGCCGCCGTGGCTGCGAGCGTGGCTCGATCGTATCCTGCATTCGGCGCCGCTTGTAAAACCGGGCGCGAATAATCCGCCTTCAAACGCAGTAGGATGCCCTCCCGTGCCAGCGGGGGCAATTCATGCACCCGTGTGTAACGCACTACCGCCAGAGCGAGCAGCCCCAGCAAAAACGGCAGGGACTTCCGCCCGATGAGCCTTTGCAGCAGGTTGATTCGCGGGGTGTCCGTCATACCCCGGCTGTTTGCAGAATTTGCGCCAGCCGATGCCTGCGTTTGCGGGGAAAAATTACACCGCCAGCGATACGGGCATTTTCAGGCCTTGCGGAAGCACCAGGAGCGGTAGGAAAGTTCACCCGTTTCCAGCGCGACATAGACTCGGGAGCCGGGCACTCCTGCAAAATCTCGCCCGAGCGAATGGAGAAAACGCGGCAGACGTTCGTGGATGAGTGCGAGGCTGCGTGCGGCGTTGCAGCCCATGCCGCGAAGAACTTCGGGGCCGATGTTGCGCGTTTGCACGATTTCCAGTGGCGCGGCGGCGATGGCGGACTCCCATGCGGTGAATTCATCGCGAAACCGGAAGTCAGTGTAGAGAAAATGGCCGCCGGGGCGCAGCACGCGCGCGACTTCTGCGAGGAAGCCGGGAAAATCGGGATAGCAGTGCGAGGCCTCGACGTTGATCACCGCATCGAGCGAAGCGTCGGGAAATGGGAGCCGCTGGGCGTCGCCTTGCAGAAATCGGAGACCGGCTACGTTATGACGCTGTTCGCAAAAGCGGATGCCGGTCGGGTTGAGGTCGAGGCCGGTGTAGCTGGCGGGTTGCATCGTGCGCGTGATCCACGACGCGCCGCCGCCGTGTCCGCAACTTACTTCGAGCACGTTTTTTCCACGCAGATCCACTTGCGAAGCAACGTGGTGGTAAAGCTGGATGCAGGCGCGGTTCGGTTCGTCTTCCGGCGCGAGTGGTAGCGCGACAGGCGGGTTGGTTTCGAAGGCGTAGTTGAGAAAAAGCACCTCCTCGCCGCGCAATCGCCGTGTGAGAAAAGGATACCAAAGACGCCAGATGGCTTTGCGGATGCAACCGACGGACAAAAGGCGTTCCAGAAGTGACATGAAAAGTTGCGGAACTGAGCTGACTAATCCTCCGCGAGGCCGTGGCAGATATTGAATGGCATTTCACTGCCGCAATAGCAGGGTGTTTCTCGGAGCATCAACCTGCGAGATTCCACGTCACTGCCGTCCCATACCAATCGCGAATCCGGCAGGAAGAGGATCTTTTTCGGGTGGTCCGCCCTCGGCGTTACGTCAATCAAAACACCGTCTGGGCGTCGCCACACCGCGCAAAATTCACCCTCGACAAAAGCAGCGGGCTGCTCGCGCATTTTCCAGCCGTGCTGTGCGGAGCCGCCGTGCCGCTTCACCATTTTGGAGACGTTTTTAAAACAACAGTCCGGCAGACAATCATCGCCCAGCTTCGCAATGACGTAGGCGGGCACAGTGGTCGCATCAATTTGCTTCGCGAGTTTTAGAATCCCCTTCGTAATCGGGGTCGCTGTCGGAACTTTATTCTCCGCCGCAGACTCGATGTGCGTGCTGTTTTCATCCTGTTTTTTGGGTCTGGCCATCTTGGTATTTTTCAAACCTTACGCACGATTGTCGGCGTGGTCGCTGGAAAAAAAAGAAAACACGGCCTAACGCGCTTGCCGTATCGTGGTTTTTCACCCACACAACGCGCTCCTTTTTCAACATGAACATCCGCTACCTCGCCCCTTTCGCCCTTGTTGCCACCTGTGCTTTTGCACAGGCGCAGCAGAAACTTGAACTGAAACCCAACGACCACATCGCCATCGTCGGCGGCTCGATTGCGGATCGTATGCAGCACACGGGTTATCTCGAAGCGCTCATCCAGCAGCGTTTCGCGGACAAGGAAATCGTCTTCCGCCATCTCGGCGTGGCGGCGGATGAAGTGGGTACGTGGCATCGCTCGCAGAACTTCGGTTCGCGCGAAGAGTGGTTCAAGCGGACGGGTGCGACCGTTGTGTTTGCATTCTACGGCTACAATGAGTCGTTCAAGGGCGCGCCCGGTTTGGATGGATTCAAGGGGACGTTGCAGAAGTTTGTGAAGGACACTCAGGCGACTGGCGCGCGTGTGGTGTTGTTTTCTCCCATCGCTGCGGAGAAAATGAGCGATCCAGATTTTGCCGACCCGAAGGAGATCAATGAGAACGTGAAGCTTTACGCTGGTGCAGTTGAATCGGTTGCGAAGGAGTCTGGCGCGCAGTTCGTGGATTTGTTTGCACCTTCGCAGGCGGCGTATCAGGCAGCGGCGGCAAAAGGGCAGTCACTCACGCTCAATGGCTGGTTTCTCAGCGAAGCGGGCGACAAGGCGCTCGCACCGGCGATGTTTCAGGGGCTCTTCGGCGAGTCGGCTCCGACGCTGAACGAAAAACTCCGCGTGGCGGTGAATCAGAAAAACTGGGAGTTCCACCAGCGCTACCGGACGGTGGACGGCTACAACGTGTATGGCGGTCGCTCTTTTGAAAAGTATCAGCCCCGCGTGCGCGACGAGAAGGATCCGTCGAAAATCATCAACAAGCCGGGTGTGGGCCCCATTTTGAACAACACGGTCATGCAACGCGAAATGCAGATTCGCGATGTAATGACTGCGAACCGTGAGCAGCGCGTGTGGGCCATTGCCAAGGGCGGCGATCTCGTGGTGAAGGATGATAATTTGCCGGAGCCGATTCCCGCTTTCACCAACAAGCCCGGCGACAAACCCGACCTCTCGCACACTTACCCGAGCGGCGAGGAAGTGATGGCCAAACTCAAGCTGGCCCCGAATTGCAAAATCAACCTGTTTGCCGACGAGAAGCAGTTCCCCGAACTGGCGAATCCTTTGCAGATGGCGTGGGACACGAAAGGCCGCCTGTGGGTCGCAGTGTGGAAAAATTACCCCGGTCGCGAGCCCACCAGCAAAGACGGCGACAAGCTTTTGATTTTTGAAGATACGAACAACGACGGAAAGGCGGACAAATGCACGACGTTCATGGACAACCTGAATGCGCCTACCGGCTTCACTTTCTACAAAGACGGCGTGGCGGTGATGCAGGCACCGGACTTGTGGTATGCGCGCGATACGAATGGCGACAGCAAGGCCGACACCTTTGAGCGGATTGCGATGGGTATTGATTCCGCAGACTCGCATCACTCCACCAACGCGATGGTGCGCGAGCCCGGTGGCGCGACGTTCTTCAGCGACGGCGTGTTTCACCGCACACAGATCGAGACGGTCCGGGGTCCGATCCGTCACTCGGACGGCTGTCTCTGGCGCTTTGATTTCAACACGGGCGACACGGAGCTTTACGCCGCCTACGAACTCGTGAATCCGCACGGCAAGGTGATCGATCGCTGGGGCAATGATCTCGTGACGAACGCGACGGGTAATCACACGTATTTTGCGCCAGCGATCAGCGGGCGTCTGGATTCGGGCAAGCACCCCGGCTTGAATCAATTCTGGAACCGCCCCTCGCGCCCGTGCCCCGGCACCGGCATGGTGAGCAGCGCGCATTTCCCGGAGGACTGGCAGGGGGATTTCCTAAATCTCAACGTCATCGGCTTGCAGGCGATCACCCGCGTGCGTGTCACGCAGGACGGCTCGGGTTTGAAAGGGATGACCATCCCGGAAAATCTCGTTTCCGGAGACCCCGGCGTGGTGCCTACATTCCGCCCGATCTGCGTGAGCAACGGCCCCGATGGCGCTATCTATTTCTGCGACTGGTCGCAGACGATCATCGGCCATCTCCAGCATCATCTCCGCGATACAAACCGCGACCACCAACACGGTCGCATCTACCGCATCACTTACGAAGGACGCCCGCTCGCCAAGGCACCAAAAATTGACGGCCAGCCCATCCCTGCGCTGCTCGATCTGCTCAAATCGCCGATTGATGACACGCGGATGCTCGCAAAGGTCGAACTCGAAAAACATCCGGCGAAGAATGTCATCGCTGCCGCAAAAACGTGGATCGCCAGCCTCGACAAGACCGACAAGGAATTTGATCACCACCTCACCGAGGCGCTGTGGCTTCACCAATGGCAGAACATCGTGGACGTGGACTTGCTCAAGCGCGTCCTCAAATCCCCGAACGGACAAGCCCGCGCCGCCGCCACCCGCGTCCTCTGCTACTGGCGTAATCGCGTGCCGGACGCCATCGCTTTGCTAAAAGTCGCCGCCGGTGATGAAGACCCGCGCGTGCGCCTCCATGCTGTGCGCGCTGCGAGCTTCTTCGACGGCAAAGATGTGCCCGAGGCATTCCAGATCGCCTACGCATCGCTCGCAAAACCGAACGACTACTATCTCAACTACGTCTATGGCGAAACCATGCGCCAGCTCCGCACGCAAACGAAGGAAGTCATCCTCCCAAGCGATCCGAAAATTCTGGAGGTGTATGTCTCCAAACTCTCGGACAAAGACCTGAACAACGCCCCCGATTCCGAGCCGGTCTTTGTCGCCCGCATCGAACGCAAAGGCACCGACCTCGGGAAACGCACGGAGGCGCTCACCAAACTCGCCGCACTCCGCAAGACCGACAAAGTCACCGAAATCGTCACCGCACTTCAGCGCCTCGAAGCAAACGACGGAGGAGGAGGAGCCGCGGACGAACTCGCAAAAATCCTCACCACCAGCACGGCTGATGAAATCGGCAAGGCCCGCGCTACATTGAGCACGCTCGCCAGCAGCGCCCTCCAGCAGGCTGTCCGCCGCGCAGCAGTCGGCGCACTCATCGTCGCCGACGGCCAGCCCGGAAAAGTCTGGAGCATCGCAAAAGATGACGCCAGCCGCGCCATCGTCCTCGATTCCATTTCCGGAGTCGCCGACCCGGCCTTGCGCGCCAAATTCCAGCCCACGCTCATCGAAGCCGCAAAAATCCCCGCCCTGCGCGCCGCCGCACTTCGCGCACTCCCGCTGACCGGCGCGGATTTCGCGAAGCACAACTTCGGCGTCCTCGCGAAAGCCGTGCTCGAAGGCAATGATCGCACCGTCGCCGTCCGCGCCATCATGCAGCTCCCGCGCGAATCGTGGGACAAAGCCGCCGCCGGCCCTGTTGCCGAAAGCATCCTCACATGGGCAAAGACCGTCCCCGCAGGCGACCGCACCAAGCAGGACTACATCGAAACCGCCCAGCTCGGAGGCGAATTCGCCGCGCTCATGGCCCCCGACGCCGCCGCGCGCATCCGCAAGGAACTCCGCGCCCTCAGCGTCAGCGTGTATGTCCTCCACACCGTCCACGAAAAGATGAGCTACGACAAAAAAGTTCTCGTCGTCGAGGCAGGCAAGCCCTTCGAGATCGTCTTGGAAAACGCCGACACGCAGCCGCACAACCTCGCCGTCGTAAAACCCGGCACACACGAAAAAGTCGGCACCGCAGCCTCTACAATGACACCCGATAAGCTCGATAAAGCAGGCCGCGCATTTATCCCGCAAAGCGACGACATTCTGGCTGCAACGAAGCTCATCGAACCCGGACAGAAACAGACGCTCAAAGTCGCCGCCATCTACGACGAAGGCGAATTTGAATACGTCTGCACCGTTCCCGGCCACTACATCATCATGTGGGGCAAACTCATCGTCACCAAAGACGTGGACGCCTATCTGGCAGCCCCGCATCCGGCGAAGTAATACGATTTCTACAGTTGGGCTGCCATATGGCGCGTAGCGCCAGCCACTATGGTAGCCGTGGGTGAAGCGCAGTGTAACCCACGGAACGAAAAAGAAACGGCAAGCGCCGCGTAGTCGGCGCGACCATTCACGAGCCACCGTTTGTCGCACCGCATACGCGGTGCATGGATTCCTGCGGCGGATCCGTGGGCTGCGTCGCTTCGCTCCTTGCACACGGCTACCGTAGTGGCTGGCGCTACGCGCCAATAATTTCAGGCAGTGTGACCGTAGAATTCGTAAAAGCTTTGCCGTCTGGCTTGCTGTGATGCTGATGCTTTGGCACGGTGTAACAACCGTGTGTTTTTCCCGTCCATTGCGTGAGGGTTTTCGTCGGCTCGTGCGTTGCTGCGAGCTGAGGATCATCGTCGCTCTATGGTTGCTTGCTGGAGTTGGCTTTGCCGAGCGGCTGCCTGAGTCGTTTGTGGAGGAGGCGTCTTTTTATGCCCGCTCATGGCCGTTGGATGATGCGATGACGCCCTATAGTGTGGTGGGGGCGGTGCGGCGGGCGGATGGATATCTGTGGGCGGTGACTCGCGGGGCGGTGTTTCGATTTGACGGCGCGAAATACGAAGTCATCCCGAAGACTGCCTCGTCGCAAAAGCAGAATGTGTATCAAACGGTCTCGCTCATGGATCGGCGCAACCGGCTGTGGCTGGTCAAGAATGGCGGTTTTGTGGTGTGCGTGGATGGCACGAATATCCGCACTTTCACCGTCAAGGACGGGGTGCCGGGGACGCTGCCTGTGTCCATTGCCGAGGATGGCGATGGG
>CAMBOD010000033.1 GCA_945868985.1 Prosthecobacter debontii
TGTCGCCGTGCCGTGCATCGGACTGATCATCAATGTCGTCTCGATGCAAAAAAGACAGGGCCTCAATCGGAAATGTGCGTTTTCAACGCTGATTTTCTTCATCGCCCTGTTGATCGAGTTCGTTACATGGACAATCTCACGTAACGGAAGCATTCCGCCTAAAGTTGAAATAGGAATCATGCTCGGTTCAGCGGGTATTCATGCACTAAGCGCCATCCTCGCCATCATGGGCTTGGCCGAAATGCGTAGCCGCCACAAATGGTCGCGTGGAATGAAGCGCGGCGTGTGGGGATTCTGGCTGAACATCCTTATGCTGCTAGTGCTAGCGGGATGGTTTTATGCGCACGTGAACCAGAGGTTTCACGACGGAATCTTTAAGTAGCATCCTCTCCGTCAGGCTCCTTCCATGTGCCTCCACGGTCTTCGATCATCTTTTCCACAGCAGCCACATCCTCGAAAGCGAGATGCTTTCGCTGATATTTATTCCAAAGCACGCGGCGTAATTCGATGAGATCCGCCAACTCCGACTCTTCGTAGTAAGTCCACCGTTCGTCGTGCTTCAGCTTCGCCTGAATACGCCATTTCGCTCCGAATTTCTCCGCGCGAACCTCACGTTTCCCCCCATCTTCAGTATTGTGTTTCCAGACGTGAGTATTGCGCATGATTGATAGTCCTGCACAATGCGACGCCTTGAACGCACCCGGCAAGATCGTCCTTTATTTCATCGCCGTTTTTTTTCTCGGCGCACTGCTCGCTCCACCGCTTTTTTGGGGCGTGGAGAAATTGCGCCCTGTCGCCGAGAGCAACGGCTGGCTGCGATACCAAGTAGAAAAAAACGGCACACGCGAAGCAAACGGCATATGCGCTTTTCTCGACTCCGACTTCGCCAAAATCTCCAACCGCGCCATTCTCCTCTCTGCCGTCGTTCTACTTTGGCCCTTATTTAGAACACTTCGCATCCGCAGTCCCTCCGAGCTTGGCTTGCAGAAAAATCCACATCGCTGGCGCGATTTCGCCGTGGGTTGGGGCATCTCCGTCGCCGTCATGGCGGTGCTCGGTCTCATCTTGCTGCATCTCGGTATTTACAAAATGAAAGAATCACCGCCGTGGGCTGCTCTATTTGGCATAGCAGTCACCGGCGTCTGTGTCGGTCTTTTGGAAGAATGGATGTTTCGCGGTGCAATACTGGGTTCATTCCGCCGCGCGATGAGCGACTACACGGCGCTCGCAACCGTCTCCGCACTATTCTCGATCTTGCATTTCATCAGCCCACCAGACATGGCCATTCAGCGAGTCGGCTGGCTCAGCGGCTTTGAGTTGCTGCCCCATCGCTTCGAGAATTTCGCGAACCCGCTGCTCGTCCTTGGCGGCTTCACAACACTCTTTTGTTTTGGATGGGTCTGTGGTTGGGCGGCCATCCGCACACGCGGACTCGCGCTGAGCATCGGCTTTCACGCTGGCATGGTGCTCGGAAAATTTGGCTTCAACCGCCTGACCAAGCGTTCCAAGGACAGCCGCGACCTTCTCCCGTGGCTGGGGCAGGATATGACCGTTGGTCTCGTTGGAGTTGGTGTTGTCCTTCTCGTAGGGTTGCTGCTTTGGCTCTGGCTGAAAAAGTCATGTCGCTCCTCCAAAATTTAACTCGTCTGTGGAGCGCCGCTGGCACGCTCTGCTTCCCTCCCCCTTGCACGGGATGTCGCGCGGATACGGAGCGGGGCGTCCACGTTTGCGCGAAATGCGCGGAAACGGCGGAGCACATCGTCGCGCCTTATTGCCAGCGATGCTCGAACCCTTTCGATGGCGCGATTACCGATGCGTTCACTTGCTCCAATTGCGCAGACCGCGAAGTCCACTTTCTGTGCGCAGTCGCGCCATATAAAAGCCGAGGCATCGTCCGCGAATGCATTCACGATTTTAAATACAACAAAGCCCTCCACCTCAGCACCCCGCTCGCAGCTTGGCTCGCAGAATCCCTCGCCGATCCGCGCATCGCCTCGCGTCCCGTGGACGCTTTCATCCCCGTTCCCCTGCATCACGTTCGTTTCCGCGAGCGCGAATTTAATCAGGCGGAGGAACTCGCCCGCTTGCTCTCCAAGCAGACTGGGACACCCATGTGGAATGCCCTCAACCGCATTCGCTACACCACCACGCAGACAAAATTGGATCGCTCCGAGCGAATGGAAAACTTGCGTGGAGCCTTCCGAGTGCGACACACTCGCCGTGTGAAAGGTCGCCACCTCATCCTTGTGGACGATGTCTTCACCACGGGTAGCACCGTGGAGGAGTGCAGCCGCGTGCTTTTGCGCGCAGGCGCGACCTCCGTTCGCGTCATCACTGTCGCGCGCGGCTAAAAATCAATAATCACCAATGACTCATCAACGCAGCAATCCGACAGCACTTTCGACAACCGCTGCCTGCTGCCTATTATGAGCGACAACGACATGGGAATCTTCAGTAAACCAGTATTCACCTCCGACAAAAAACGCGAACTCCCAACAGGACTATGGACCAAGTGTCCGAGCTGCGAGGAGATCATCCACAACCTCGAAATCGAGCGGAACACTCGCATCTGTCCAAAATGCGAGCACCACTTCACACTCAGCGCAGCAGAACGCATCGAACTGCTCATTGATGAGGGAACTTTCGTAGAGCACGACGCCAACCTCACCTCGGTGGACACGCTGAAATTCACCGGACAGGCGAGCTATACCGACCGGCTCAAAAAATACCAAAAGGCTACCGGCCTCAAAGACGCCGTTTGCACGGGCCTCGGCGATATCGAGGGGCAGAAAGTCAGCATCGCGGTGATGGACTTCGCATTTCTCGCAGCGACGATGGGTAGCGTAGTCGGTGAAAAGATCACCCGTGCCATCGAGCGCGCGACGGCACAGCGTCTTCCTGTAATCATCATCAGCGCGAGCGGTGGAGCCCGTATGTATGAAGGAATGCTCTCGCTGATGCAGATGGCCAAAACGTGCGGCGCACTCGCACGCCACAGCGATGCGAAGCTTCCCTACATCTCCGTGCTCACCAATCCCACCACGGCAGGCGTCATGGCCAGTTACGCGAGCGTTGGCGACATCATCATTGCCGAGCCAAAGTGCATGATCGGTTTCGCCGGCCCGCGCGTAATCCGAGAAACTACGCACCAGGAACTCCCGCCGAATTTTCAGACCGCCGAATTCTGCCTCGAACATGGGCTACTCGATAAAATCGTTCATCGCAAAAAAATGAAGGAAACGCTCGCGGGGATGTTGAGCTACCTGAGCCCGGACAAAACGGGCAAATGACGAGAGCCTTTCACCAGCCGTCAGTCGGTAGGCGATGACTTACCAAGAGTCACTCGATTGGCTCTACGGCCTCCAAGTCCACGGCATTCAGCTCGGGCTGGAAAATATGCGACGACTGTGCGCCGCGCTGGGCATCGAGACAGAGTGCGGGGAAAAGAGAAAATTCATCCATGTCGCGGGCACCAATGGCAAAGGTTCCGTCTGTGCCATGCTCGCAGCCATCTTGTGCGCCGAGGGGAAGCGCACAGGGCTCTACACCTCGCCGCATCTCATCCACTTTCGTGAGCGAATTCGCCTTGGTGCAAACTGCATTCCCGACGAACACATCGCCGAGGGACTTACCGAAATCCGCCGCTTCATCGAAAACTGGGATCACTCACCCACATTTTTTGAAATTACCACTGCTCTCGCCCTCTCGTGGTTCCAGCGCCAGCGCGCGGAGTGGATTATTTTAGAAACCGGACTCGGTGGCAGGCTCGACGCCACAAACGTCATCACGCCCCTCGTCTCAGTCATCACGCCCATCGGATTAGATCACACGCAATATCTCGGCCCCACGCTTACCGACGTCGCACGTGAAAAAGCCGGAATCATCAAGCGCCTAGTGCCCGTGCTTTCAGCACCACAGCAGGATGAAGTCATCCACGTCCTTCGCAATGCAGCCTCGGAAATGGGTGCGCCGCTAAAATTCATCACCAACCCCATTGCCGAAAGCTGGCAGCTCGCACTCACAGGATCTCACCAGCGATGGAACGCCGCACTCGCTTTTGCCGCACTCGTCGCCGCAGGGCTGCGCCCAAAACCGCGCACCGTCGCGCAAGCACTCGCCAATACCGAGTGGCCGGGACGCTTCCAGCGCGTCGGCGAAAAACTCATCCTCGACGGCGCACACAACCCCGCCGCTGCGACACAACTCGCCACAACATGGCGCGAACAATTCGGCGACCAACGCGCCACACTCATCATCGGAATTCTCGCTGACAAAGACGTGCCCGCCACCATTCAGCCGCTGCTCTCCATCGCAGCGCGTGTTTATTGTGTGCCAGTGAAAAACCCGCGCACTCTCGCAGCAGAAACATTGGCCGGGCAGGTCGCAAAAATTTCTTCGCAAACGCCGTGCTCGGTTTTTGCAGATGCCGCCACAGCCATCTCCGCTGCTGAGCAACACGACGGGCTAGCGCTCGTCGCCGGATCGCTTTTTCTGATCGGCGAAGTTCTTTCTCCCGATGCTCAGGAAAAGAGCGCACAATAACTCCACCGATTTTACGCATGACTGAACCCTACACATTCCAAGCCGCAGGACGTCTCGTGGATTTCATGCGACAAGCCAGCGAGCCGGGCCTCATCAATTTCGCAGCAGGCATCCCGTCGCCTGAGTCGCTGCCGACGGAGGAGCTAGCCGCCGCTTTTCAAAAAGCCTTCGCCGACGATGGCGACAACCTTTTTGCCTACCATCATCCCGATGGAGATCATCGGCTGCGCGAATTGCTCGCTGAGCGAATGAGACGCAACAGCGCCAGCGTGCAGGCAAAGGACATCCTCACAGTCACTGGCTGCCAGCAGGCACTGCAATTGATGCTCAGCGTGCTGGTAAAACCCGGCGATATCGTCGCGTGTCAGGTGCCGATTTACTATGCGATGCTCGAACTGATCAGCGCCGCAAGAGCGCGTATCCTCCCTCTTCCTGATCGAGATGGAGATGGAATTGATGTCGCCGAGACCGTGTCACTTCTCGAACGCTGGCGTCCAAAATGCCTTTTTGTTTGCACCACGCTCTCGAACCCCAGCGGCTCCACCATGCCCGACGCAAACCGCGCGCAACTCGTTGCCGAATGCCGCCGCCTTGGTGTGCGCATCATTGAGGATGACATCTATGCGGAACTCGCCGACACCGGCGCACCGAAACCCATGCGATCCTACGACGATGGTTCGACAGTCAGCTACGTCACCAGTTTTTCCAAAACAGTCTCGCCCGGACTGCGAGCAGGCTTTTGCGTGCCGGGAACAATTTTCGAGCAAGCCGCGACCCTCAAGTGCCAGCAGGACATGCACAGTTCCGTCGTGAGCGAGGCGATCCTCCGCGCGTTCATAGAAGTCGGCGCGCTCGATCCGCATCTAGCACGCACACGTGAACGTAATCTCCGTCGCCGCACCATCGCCACAAACACCATCACAAAAGCATTTCCCGACGGCTCAAAAATCTGGCCCGTCAAAGGCGGCTATATGCTGTGGGTGGAATTACCGAAGTTGGTGGACATGGCCCGCATCCGCGATGCGGCACGAAAACTGGGAGTTGTCTTCGCGGGAGGTCGCGTCTTTTTTCCCGACGAGCCGAACGCCAGCTACCTGCGCCTTAACACCGCCAAAGTGAGCGAAGAAGAGCTCGTGCGCGGTCTCGAAATCCTCGGCTCGGCGTGCGTCGCGTAGAAATCACTGCGAAAAATGCTCGACTCTCTTGGCGCTGATTTGGTCAATCCACGCGACAGCCGCCGCAAACAATGCGAAGTTCGCTTTGTTCGAGCGCGGATAACTTCAAACCGATTCACACCATGGCCAAAGGCAACAACAGTCACCGTAAAGAAGTCAAAAAGCCCAAGAAGGAAAAACCAAAAGCCGCACCTCCCGGACGCCCACGTCAGTAATCGCGCCCTGCGCGCTGAATTCCGCTCACAATCTTCTTTTCACATGGTCGTAGATTTCTACGGTCACGAATCATGCTGAAAAAATTTGCCCTCTTCTCCTGCGCCTTCACCCTTCTTGTCGCTACGCATGGATCCGCTGCTGACACGCAGCCTAAGAAAATCCTCTTCTTCACCAAGTCGAGCGGCTTTGAGCACTCCGTAATTACGTGGAAAAACGGCAGGCCCAGCCATGCGGAGAAAGTGCTCACTGAACTCGGCACGAAAAACGGCTGGGAGTTCACATTCTCCAAGGACGGATCGAAATTCGGCAAGAACTACCTAGGTCAATTCGACGCTGTTTTTTTCTACACAACCGGCGACCTCTGCTCGCCCGGCAATGACAAGGAGCCACCGATGACGCCGGAGGGAAAGCAGGCACTGTTTGAATACGTGCGCGCCGGGCGCGGTTTCATAGGCACACACTCGGCGAGCGATACTTTTCACACCGACAATGAAGATAAAAAAGGGCCGGAGCGCTACTTGAACCACGGCGAAAAGGCCGATGCTTACGTGCGTTTCCTTGGTGGCGAATTCATCAAACACAACGCCCAGCAAGTCGCGAAAAACACGGTAACCAATCCCAAATTTCCCGGCTTCGAAAAAGTCGGCGCTGAATACAGCCTGATGGAAGAATGGTATTCGCTGAAGGACTTTAACCCCGACATCCACGTGCTCAGCGTCATTGATTCACCGGCGATGAAAGGCCCCGACTACGTGCGCCCGCCCTACCCGACGACATGGGCGCGCAAAGAAGGACAGGGACGTGTTTGGTTCACCGCGATGGGACACCGCGAGGACATTTGGACAAACCCCACTTTCCAAAACATCCTCACCGGCGGCATCCAATGGGCGCTCGGCGAGGTGAAAGCGGAGGTGCCGCCGAACCTGAAAGAGACTGCACCGGAGGCGATGACCAATCCCGCATTTCGCGGAAAACCCGCAGAGCAACCGCAGGCGCCACAATAACCCGGCTAGTTCTCCTTCTTCTCCTCGATCACCACAAAGCGCGTTGAGCCACGGCTGTTCACGCGGATGCGCACGCTGTTCTTGTGCTTCACTTCCTCGCTCAACTTCACAGCGGCGTCTGAGTCCTTCACGGGTTTGCCGTCAATTTCCACGACCACGTCGCCTACTTTCACATCGGTTTCGGCAGTCGCGGAGTCAGGATTGATCGCCGTGATGATTGCGCCCTTCACATCCTCCGGGATGCCAAATTGCTTCCGCATCTCGGGCTTGATGTCGCCCACCGTCACGCCATCGAGAACGTCCGGCGCTTTGTCATCCTGCTTTTGAGGCTCCAAAGGGGCTCCATTTTTAGCAAAAGTCCCGGGCCTCTCTGCAAGCGTTAGCGTCAGGCGCTTTTCTTCGCCGTTACGGAAAATTTTAAGATCCACCTTCGTGCCCGGCGCCATGTTGGCGATAGTGTTGCGGAACTCAGCGATGGCCTCCGCCTTTTTGCCATTGAATTCTACGATCACATCCCCGCTTTTCACCCCGCCCTTCTCCGCGCCACCACCCGGCACGACCTCAGCCACGAGGATGCCCTCCTTGCCAGGTGCCTTGAATTCCTTCGCCAGCTTTTCATCCAGTTCCTGCATCTGTATGCCGAGGAAGCCGCGCTGCACCTTGCCAAACTTAATCAAACTCTCCATCGCCGTGCGCGCCTGATTCGACGGCACCGCAAAACCGATTCCCATATTCCCGCCGCTACGCGAAAATATCGCCGTGTTGATCCCGATGAGTCGCCCCTCAGTATCCACCAGCGCGCCGCCCGAGTTGCCGGGGTTAATCGAGGCATCCGTCTGGATGAAATTTCCAAACTCCGAAATCCCCGTCTCATTGCGACCGAGGGCCGACACGATTCCCTGCGTCACGCTCTGGCGCAGCGCAAACGGCGCGCCGATTGCCATCACCTTGTCCCCCACTTTGATCTTCTCGCTGTCCGCAAAAGTAATCGCCTTCAGATCCTTCGCCTCCACTTTGATCACCGCCATGTCGCTGCCGGGATCCGAGCCGATGCGCTTCGCCTTAAACTCCGTCTTTCCATCCGCCAGCGTCACCACCAACTCATCAGCCTGCTCCACCACGTGGTTGTTCGTGAGAATGTAACCATCCGCACTCACGATCACGCCACTACCCATCCCCACGGGCACCGACTTCTTCCGCCCCGGTTTCCCATCTCCCCTCTTTGCCGGAGCCTCCTCATCCGGGATACCGAAGAAACGGCGGAAAAACGGATCATCCGAAAACGGATTCTGCTGCTGCCCGCGACCGCCGAGCAGCACCTGCTTATTCACGGAAATCGTTACCACACTCGGCGACACCTTCTCCACGATGGGCGCATAGCTGTTGTGCTCATTCCGCACCAGCGCCTTGTCGTCCACCTTGATTTCCGGGAGTGCGTTTTCCGCAAATGCCCCCGCGGCAAAAGCGAGCGGTGCAAACAGTGCGACTGCGAACGTGCGATTGAGGATGTGTTTTTTCATAAATTGAGTGCCAATTGTGACAAGGGAACCCGCACTCTGTTCAATGCCAGACTTTCACGCAAACGCACGCGGTATATAAGCCGCAATCAATCCGCTGCGATACACACAGTAAAGATAGACACCGCACCTACTTTTTCTTCGCGAGCTTTTTGGCGGCGGGGGCTTTGAGTTTTTTGAATTCGCGGGTGAGGTTGGTGAGGGATTCTTCGATGCCCATGCGCTCGAGGCTGGTGGCTCCGACGAAGCCGACGGCGTCGGTGGCTTGCATGACGCGGTTGGCGTCCTGCGGGGTGTTGATGGGGCCACCGTGGCAGAGGAAGAAGATGTCTTTGCGGACGCGGGTGGCGGCATCAATGATCTCCTGCGTGCGCTTAATGGTGTGGTCCCACGAGACGACGGCTTTTTTCACGCCGATGCTGCCGCCGACGGTGGTGCCGACGTGGGCGATGATGGCGTCGGCTCCGGCTTTGGCCATTTCGACGGCTTCCTCGGGGGAGCCGACATAGACGATGGAGAATAAATCCATGCGGCGGGCGAGTGCGACCATTTCAAATTCTTTCTTCACGCTCATGCCGGTTTCTTCGAGGACGCCGCGGAAGTGTCCGTCCACGATGGTGTGGGTGGGGAAGTTGTTGACGCCGCTGAAGCCCATTTCTTTCACCTTGCCGAGCCAGTGCCACATGCGGCGGCGGGGATCGGTGGCGTGGACGCCGCAGATGACGGGGCATTCTTCGACGACGGGGAGGACTTCGTATTCGCCGATCTCCATGGCGATGGCGTTGGCGTCGCCATAGGCCATCATGCCGCAGGTGGAGCCGTGGCCCATCATGCGGAAGCGTCCGCTGTTGTAGATGATGATGAGGTCTGCGCCGCCGCGCTCGATGAATTTGGCGGAGATGCCGGTGCCTGCGCCGCCGGCGATGATGGCGTCGCCTTTCTTGATGGTGCTCATCAAGCGGTCACGAACTTCTTTGCGGGTGTATGGGTTTCCTTTTCCGGTCCAGGGATTGGGCATGGTGTGTGTGGTGTGTTTAAATTGAAGGGCACGGAAATTAGCGGCGCGATGATGAAATGGAAGTGTGAAGATTGCAGTGCGCGCTTGCGGCTGTGCGGGTTTTCCGTTTAGCACGCTGCGCATGGCGAATGTTGTTTTTGTGTGGCACATGCACCAGCCGTATTACGTGAATCCCGCGTCGAGGCTGGCGATGATGCCGTGGGTGCGGTTACACGCTGTGAAGGGCTATCTCGACATGGTGAGCGTGCTCGCGGATTTCCCGGACGTGCGGGTGAATTTTAATCTCACGCCGGTGCTGATGCTGCAAATCGAGGAGCTGGTGCGCCGCGAAGTGAAGGACTTGTGGCTGGAGTGGTCGCGCAAGCCGGCGGCGGAGCTGGATGAAAATGAACGGCTGGCGATTCTGGAGCACTTTTTCAAAATCCATCACGAGAATCTGCTGCGTCCGCATCCGCGCTACGCGGAGCTGCTGGGCAAGCGCGGGCCGGGGTTTTACCGCGAGAAGGCGCGAGCGGAGCTGGCGATGTGGAGCGCGGAGGATTTCCGCGATTTGCAGACGTGGTTCAATCTCGCGTGGTGCGGCTTCACGGCGGAGAAACTTTTTCCCGAACTCACGGAGCTGAAGCGGAAGGGCCGACATTTCACCGAGCAGGAAAAATTGCGCGTGCTGGACATCCACATGGAAATCCTCGCTCGCATCGCGCCGCTCTATGCCGCCGCCGAGGAGCGGGGTCAGGCGGAGCTGATGACGACGCCGTTTTTTCACCCCATCCTACCGCTCGTGTATGACACGGATTTTGCGGAGCGCTGCATGCCTGGGCGCGCAAGGCCAAAGCGATTTCACTGGCCGCAGGATGCGCTCGCGCAGCTCAAGCTCGCGGTGGAGCAGCACACTCGAATGTTTGGCCGCGCGCCGCGTGGATTGTGGCCAAGCGAAGGGAGCATCGCCCCGGAGCTGGTGCCGCTGATGCGCGAAGCGGGCATCGAGTATTTCTGCTCGGATGAGGAAAATCTTTTCAACTCGCTGCGTCGTTCGGGCGAACATGCGGATCATCTGGAGCTTTTCCAAGGCTGGCGGGTGGAGCACGGCGGCGCGTCGGTGAATGCGATTTTCCGCGAGAAGCCGCTCAGCGATTTCATCGGCTTCATGGCTTGGCGCAATGAATCGCACCAAGCCGCAGGGCATTTGCTGACGCACTTCCGCCACATCTGCGATCAACTCGGGCGCGACAATGAACTCATCCCGATCATCCTCGACGGTGAGAATTGCTGGGAATGTTTCCGCGATGGCGGCGAGTCGTTTTTGCGCGAGCTATATGCAGGGCTTCAAGCGGAGAAACGGCTGAAAAGCTGCACGGTGGAGGACTATCTACGCCGCTGCCCGC
>CAMBOD010000034.1 GCA_945868985.1 Prosthecobacter debontii
CAGTGGCTTGGCGAAAAGATTCGCCCACAAAAGGTGACAATGCACCACGTCGTATCGCTGCGTGGCCAGCAGCCACAGGAGGCGCGGAAGATAAAGTGGGACAAGCTTGTGCGGCGAGAGCGTGAGCACAGGCACATCAAGTCGCGTAAGGCGTTCTCGCATCACACCGCGTCCATGTAATGCGACCACTGCTGGTGAAAAACGCGAACGGTCAGCGTGCCGGACGAGTTGTTCGATGACTACCTGAGCGCCGCCGAGGTCGAGGCTGTCAACGACATGAAGAACGCGCGTTTTCATTTCGGCAGACCTGCGAGAAATGCGGAGACATTCGCATCATTATCGTGCCACTCGCCGACGAACGCCTGAGCATTCCGTTGCAATTCAGAACGCGTCGCTTCGTCTTCAAGTATTTCGCGCGCATCTTCCAGAAACGTCTGCCAGTCACCCGCCGCGCACAGCCCCGCCTGATGGACGCTCAGTAATTCATCGGGATCCACCAGCAACGACAGAATCGTCGCCCCGCCCTGGCCAGCTTGGATGAAAGTATTCGGAAAACCTTCAAACTCACTCGTGTTTACGAAAGTTTCAGCACGGTCGAAGTATTGCTGCACTTTTGCATACGGCACGTGCTCGTGGAGTTTGACGTTCAGCAGTTTCTCAGCGCGCGCACTAACGCTTTGAAAAAGTTCACGATCTTCAGGTGGTGCGATCATTTCAAAACGCGCAGACGGCAGCGCCTCCGCGAGATCGAGAAAAAGGTGCGGACGCTTCAGGCCGATGCAGCGCGACACCCAGAGAAAATCCACATCCTTGACGGTCGCGCGCGGCTCTTTGCGCTGGAGAATGAGGTTGCGATACATACCGCAACTCAGTCCGGCTTTTTGCATGAGTTCAGCCTGACGCTCGCTCATCGCAAACCGCTGATCCGCGCCACCCATCCCTTTCTCAAACAGCCATCCACGCATTCGATTTGCACGCCGATACGCGCCATCTACCTCCGCATCGCTGCCGCAAATGTAGATCAGCTTCGTGTGTTTTCGTGCGCGCAGTAGAAAACCGAGCCACGCCGTCCAGCCGAGCACACAGGTGTAGTCAGGCTGTTCCTTGCGAATGATCCGTAGCACTCGCGGCAGTGCGCAAAGTGTGTCCCACGCGCCACCAGTGTGAAAATACCCTCCAGTCCGGATGCGCGCGCCATCAAGCACGCGCCCGTCTGCCTGCCCATCGTCCGCGCCGACAATCACCACCTCATGTCCGCGCTGGACCAGCTCTTTAGCTAGCAGCGCGACTTGCAATTCAGCGCCGCCGGAAGCGCGCTCTGCGTGTGAGTCCAGAGCGAGGTGTGCGTAGCTTGAAAGAAAGAGAAACTTCATTTCGCTGCGCGTTCATAGAGCCTTCGTGCGGAATCTCCAAGCACCGCCAGCGCAACGATGCGCCACCACGGCATCGCAAAAAGCATCGGCGGCCATGCGCGGAGCGCACGTAGGATTTCGCCCAAACCTGCACCACGCGAGAGTGTGAGGAGGTTGTAGCCAGTGCGTTCGTGGATCAGAGCGAGAGTGCGGCGGAAGTCCGGCGTTCTGCCAATGCCCGGCCACGCGGCCTCGGTGCTGGCGGTGAGTTCTACGATCAGTGTGCGAAATTCTCGCAGCCGCTCAGGCGCGACGCGTGTGCGAAAGAGTGCGATCAGATCGAGTTCCGCGTCTTTTGCCGGGCGTGCGAACAGTCTCTGAAAATGTGAGGCCTGCACGCTACGGATGAGTTCCGGGCGTTTATGCGTGCTGGTGATCGAGGTATCCAAAACGCGGAGTGTGACGAGTCGTTGACGCAAATTCGCCAGCGCGTGTCGTTCGCTCAGGCGCGACCACAGTTCGTAGTCCTGCGATGCGGTGAACGTCTCATCGTAGCTATCCACCGTGGAACGACGAAACATCACCGCCGAATGTGCGAGCGCATTGTCGAAGAGGTGGGCGAAACAGATACCACGATAGCCGAGCGGGAAGTTCTTTTTCCCCAGCGAGCGGCCACGTGCATCCACCAGCCGTGCCTGTGAGCCTACGACTGCACACGCGGGGTTCGTTTTCAAATAGCCAAACTGCAGTTCCAGCCGGTGCGGATGCGACAGGTCATCAGCATCTTGGCGCGCGACAAATTCTCCGAGCGATTCACGCAGTCCGCGATTCAACGCGGCTGTGAGACCGATGTTCTCGGTGAGCATGATGATTCGCACGCGCGGATCGCTCAATGTGCGGAGGTAGTCCGCTGTGCCATCGGTGGAGGCGTCGTCGAGGATAAGAAACTCGAAGTCTTTAAATGTCTGTGCGAGAATCGAAGAAACAGCCTCCGCCAGAAACGGCAGGCCGTTGTGAACTGACATCAGCACGGTGACGGCAGGTGTCATTTGAGCAGTGAGTCAAAAATTCGAGCGTGTGCTTCGACCCACGTTTCTTTGCGAAACAAGCGCTCCGCCCGCGCCCGTGCAGCTGTGCTGCGTTGCGGCCATTCGTTCATCACGCGCGCGACGGCTGCTGCAATGCGACGAGGCGGCGGGAAGCTCGCCTTCCACCAATCGCGTGGCACATGCACGAGTTCGCCACCATCGTCACCCACGATCTCCGGCATTCCTCCACTGTGCGATGCGACGACCGGCAGTCCGCACGCCAGCGCTTCGACGGCTACAGTGGGGCAGGGGTCGTTGTATTTGAGATGCAGTAAAATGTGCGCGGATTGGTAGAGCCTCACCGCCTCCTCTTGCGTGAATGCGGGTCGCAGCGTGACTAGCTCCGCAAGCCGCAGTCGTGTGATTGCGGCGTGAACTTCCGCATCCGCGCCGGGCCAGCGCATTTCGCCGGCGACTGTGAGCGTCGCGCGATGTCCCGCGTCGAGTAGCACACGCAGTGTCTCCAACGCACCAATCACGCGGAATGGCTGATAGTGAGTTCCCGCCGCGAGCAGTCGCCAGCCTTCGCGCAGATTGGGTGGAGTCGGCGAGGGTTTGAAAATCGCGGTGTCCGCAGGATTGATGAGCACACTCGCTGGGCAACGCGCTGGGCCGAGCCAGCGGTCCGCGCTCTCACGACAGAATTCACTTTGATAAACGACATGATCCGCGTGCCGCAGCAGCGCCGCCATCGGGCGATTTATTTCCCAAGCCCGAATCCCCGCCCACGCGGGAAAGCCGACGCCATTTTGATTCCAGACAAACTTCACACCACGGCGTTTCGCCCATCGCACCATCTCGCCTGCGAATGGCGGCGGCGCACTGCTCACGAGGTAGAGCACATTGAAATGTTCCGCTTCCGGCCAGCGTTCGCCGAGATGAAGCAGCTTCACTTTTCCGCCCGCCACCAGCTCGCCACCAGCCATCACATCGCCATAGCAAAGCATCGGCTGCCCCGCTGGCACACAAAGGGCACGCGATGCAAGCGAGCGCCGGAAGCGCAGGCGCTCGGGAATCGAGAGCAGTTCGCGGATGGTGAATCGGATCATGTTTAATCGAGCGCGCCCAGACGGCGGTAAAGCGCGAGATGCTGAGTGGCAATCACGGACCAATCGAGACGTGCAACATCCGCGAGCGCGCTGATGCTTATACTGCCGCGCATTTCAGGAGATGCGATGATGGAGGAACAGGCGGCTGCGAGCGCAGTGGCGTCTTCGTTGTCGGCGAGTAGTCCGTTTTTTCCATGCTCGATTCGGTCGGCGGGCATCCCCATGCGCGAGCTGACGACCGGCACGCCTGTCGCCCAACTTTCGCCTAGCGCGAGCGGGCCGCCTTCGCAGCGCGAGGCGATGAGATACAGATCGAGCGCGTGATAGAGGCCAAGTATTTCGTGCAATTGGCCCAGTTGCGTGTGGCTATATTGCACGCCCAGTTTTTTCAATCCATGCCGCACGAAACCGCGCGCAGGACCGGAGAGCAGGACGTGCAGGCGATGCCCGGCGTCGTGCAGGTGCTCGATAGTGCGCAGGAAAACGTCGGGGCCTTTGATGAGCTTCGGCTCGTCGCCGTCGTTCCAGCCCTGGCCGTCTTTTTGAAAGGAGCCGATGCACACTGCATCGTCCGCGATTCCAAAGCGGCGGCGTGCTTCAGCGCGCTGCGCGGCGTTTGGCGGGCGGAAATAATTTGTGTCCACGCCGAGCGGGATGAGCGCGATCTTTTCGTCCGGCACGCCGAACTGCGGGAGATCGCGCCGCGTGGCTTCGCAGGGCACGACAACTCCAGCGAGGCGTGGTAAAACTGAGGCGACATTTTCGCGAAGCGCGGCGACATCGGCGACAGGCTCCTGATGAAACCACGTGAGGACGATGCGGTTCGAGGGATGCACCTTTTCCACCGCACCGGGGCGTAGCAGCGCATGGCGGTCAATGAAGTGCGCGAGCTGATTTCGCAGTCCGCGTGGTGTGATGGCGAGGTGCGCGGCTACGCCGTGACTGGCGCGGAGATGCCGCACGATTTCGCGCGTGCCGTTGTCATTGGCCCAATTCGCACCATCGGAGATGTAGGTGACGCCCGGCGCGCGGCTGCGGAGGGTGAAGTTGCGCGCTGCGTCGAGGAATTTTGCGGCGATCATTCTGCGAGCAACCGCTGGATGAGGCGGAGATATTCCATGCACATGAGCGAGCCGGAGGGCATCGAATCGAAAACTTTCCGCCGGAGTGTGGTGTATTCGTCGCGCGCCTGCCGCAACGACCCTGCAAGGTCATCACGAAACGGCACGCCATAGCGCTCGCCTGCTTCGACGGTGCCGCCGCTGTCGAGGTGGTAGATGAGTGGCAGCCCGCACTGCACGCCTTCGACTTGATGATTGCCACACGGCTCCCAACGCGAGGCGGTGAGGTAGAGGTGGCACGCGCGTATCTTCGATGCGAGTTCGACGCCGTGGCACGGACCGAAAGTTTTTGCCACACGCCACTTGATGCGTGAGGGCCAGCGACCAATGACATGAAACTCGAAGCCCGGCAGTTCGCCATTGGCGATAAGTGAGTCTAGCTGCTCGTAGGCATCAAAGCCCTTCAACTCATTGTCCGACCAATGATGCGTGACCACCCGGAGCGGTTCTTTGCCGTCCCATCGCGCGCCACCGAGCGGGTGATAAATGCGGGTGTCCGCGCCATTATAAATCACGCACTGTGGCTTTTTGGCAGGATGCCACTTTGCGTGATACCGAGCCAGCCACTCACTGTTGAAAACGGTGTAATCAGCGCATTGATTCGCGCGTTCGAGGATGGGATCCATGTCGCTCGTTCCCTTGCGTTGATCGCATTCGTTGACGCGGTGCATCACTTTGACGCGCGGATTTTTCCGGCGAAACTCCTCGATTTCCTCCACGCCAAACGTGACCAGCCCCAGTCTGCGCGGCTCGCCGAGGAATATGAGATCTGTCGGGCCATTCAGATCGTGCCTCACCACGTAGCCATGCTCTTCGAGGCTATTCTTGAGCTGTGCTGCAAACTGATTGCCGCCGCCCCACGCCGCGCGTCGCGGCTTGAGATTGAGTGCGATGACTTTGCCATTCTGGAATTGGCGTTGAAAGATACTGGTGAGCATGAAATCAGGGTTTGATAATTCGCCATGTGGCGTGCTCAGGAAAGGTCAGACGCTGGATCATTGCGAGCGCCCAGACAAGGAGGCAGGTGCCTTGCAGGTCACTCTCAGCGAGACCGCGCGACACCGGCACGCCGTAATAATTCGTCTGGGCCTTGCGCACGTTGAATGAAAAACCGCCGTCATCATTGGCATGGACGCGGATCAATTTCACCACGCGCTCGCAATAGTCGCGCACTGTGGCGTCACCGCCCTCCGGCAGACATTGGTGAAGGACATACACGGCATCCACGAGATGGCAGCCTGTCGCGTGTGGCGGATGCGCGAGGCAGGTGCGGACGAGCGCCTCAGCGTAGTGGGGTTGCACATCCAGCCACGCGAGGGCGGTGAGCACTTTCATCGCGCCATTGATGAGTTCGCCATGCGCGGGCACGGGGCCGCGAAAATACGCGCCCGTCCCGCTGTCGGCGATACTTGCAAAAAAATCGCGGCAGACATCGAGCAGTTCATCCACGTCACGCTGGGGGAGAAAAGCGGGGGCCTGTGTTTTAATAAACACGACCAAGCCGGCGCTCTGTCCGCCTGCACCCCAAGGGTGCGCCCAATTTTGCGCCTCCAGCCACGACTTCACAGTCCCGGGAGTAGCTGGAAAATCGCGGAAGACGTGACGCGGCGATGCACCTCTCTCAGCGAGTGTGGCGATAGCCTGTTTGGATTCTGCGAGTAGAATGCTGTGTGGAACGGGTCGCCATGGGCCCCGCCCGATCAATCGCAGCATTCTGGCGGTGAAGCCTGGCGGCTTTTGCAAATAAGCCATCTCAGGCGGATCCTCGAAGGCTCCATCGCCCCGCTGAAAATTCTGAATGAACTCCACCCACTGCTCGCGTTCGCGAAGTTCAAGCGCGTCCCACCGGTTGAGCATATGCAGCGTTTTTGCTGCAAAACAGCTCCATCCCAGCCCCATTTCTTTTCCGACAGCTGTGGCTCCGCGCCTGCATGGCAGGTAGCGTCCAGCCTGCGTGCCGGGCTTGAGCGATTGGAGAAAAGCGGGGACGCTTTCCTCGAGTTTTGCGAACCATGATGTGTCGGAACTCATACGCTGCGTCGCTGGCGGTGGATGTGGAGAAATGCCGCCCACCAGCGCGGCGTGAGCAGCAGAAGCGGATTAAAGTTTCTGGCGCGGCGCAAAAAATCGAGCGCAGTGACGCGGTCGGAATTTGCTCCTGCCGACTGTGCAAGCCCGAGCCATCGCTCTCCCATTCCAATGCGGCCAGCGAGATGGTTACGGAGTTTATGTTCAGGTTGTGCGGCGTCCAGCAATGGGCTGAAGACTTTCTCTTTCTCTTCGTAGAGCCGCACGAGCAGCTTCACGGTTTTCGAGTCTGGCTGTCGTTGTTGCAGGGCGAGCGGGATGCCGAGGTATTTGAAAGCATGCCGCTCCGCGACGCGCCACCAGAATTCGTAGTCCATGCAAATGTGTAGATCCTCGCGCAGGTAGCCGACCTCTTCAAAAATCCGCCTCCGGAAAAAAACCGCAGGCTGGAGGATATCAATGTCCTTGCGCCAGAAGCGCAGGAAGTCATCGCGGTGACGAAACCGCGCCCTGCGCACGCCACTGGGCCGTCCGTCAAAAAACTTCTCCTCACAGTCGCCGTAGATGACGTTCACCGCAGAGTCGCGAAATTCCTCGCGCACGCGGGCGAGCGTGCCGGGGAGATACTGGTCGTCAGTATTCAGCCAGCAGATGATCTCGCCGCGCGCCATGTGGAAACCCTTGTTCAATGCGTTGGCCTGACCGGTATCTGGCTCGATGTGTGTTTGCAGATGCGGGTGTTGCGCGAGGACGGAGGCGGTTTCATCGTTCGAGCAATTATCGAGGACAATGTGCTCTAAGTCCTCAACGCCCTGCGCGAGCACGCTACGGATGCAGCCATCCAACCACGCTCCTTGATTCCATGACGGAGTGATGACGGAAAAATACGGAGTCATACGCGGCAGCCCATCCAGTAACGCAGGGCGATGGCTGTCAGTTTTGGAAAAATGCTCCACAGACGCCGGTAGCCAGCGTCATTGAAAGTCTGTCGAATGAGTGTCGTCGGGGAAGCTGGAAGGAAGCACGTATCCACCCCTCGTTTGCGGCACCAAGCAGGGAGCAGGAGTTGCGAGCGCAGGCCGTTGATGATTCGGAGATCGGTCCGAGTGAGCGCCGAACCCTCGCGCCAGCCTTTGTCCAGCACGGTGCGTTCGCAAAAAGCAAAGCCGGTCCGCAGGCCGGCCTTCACCCAGAAATCGCGATCCTCCATCGGCTGGAAGCCGTCCACAAACCCACCGACCCATGCAAAGACATCACGATGCACCACAGCGCAGCCCGGCGTGATGATCAGTGAGCGCCGGAAATTCGCGAGTGCGGGCGCTGGTGGCGCACCAGCGATATGCGGATGACTGATTATCGTATCTTCCTCCCGCGTTTTGCCCCTACGCATGACACCTCCGTAGGCCACGCCGCAGTTTTTCTCGTTAGCTTTTGTCACCAGGGCTGCTGCGGCTCCTTCCAAAAGCAGATCATCGGAATCGAGAAATAGCAGCCACTCGGCGTTTGTGAGTGTTGCGCCGAGATTGCGGGCCTTGCACACACCGCCATTCTGAATGCGGTGGTAAGTAATTTGATCACCAAACTCCGCGCAGACTGCGGGCGTTGCATCGGTGCTGCCGTCGTCCACTACGATGACTTTATCTGCGTTCTGTATCAGTGCGCTGCGAATGGTCGCTGCGACAAAGTCCGCAGAATTATAGCTGGGAATGATGATGGCGAACGAGGTGTCAGGCATTCGTCGAGGTGAGATTCCAGCAGTTCGTCTTGCGGTCGTGGCGCGCAATTTTCGATGGGAAAAGCAGGCCGAGGCGCAAAGCAACACCAGCGGTGAATCCACGTGCATTCGCGAGCGCCGTCCGTCGCAGCAGTCTCGCCAGCGGAGACCAGCGGCGGATGTTATGGAGATCAAACGCGCGCGTGGCCTCTGCGAGATAGGCGTCCTGTCGGTTGCCGGTCTTCTGCGCGTCGTGAAAGCGGAAGCCTCCAAGCGGGCACTCCACACTCACCGGCTCCGCGTGTTGAAAAAATCGCGCCCAGAGATCGAAATCCCCGGCCAGCGGAAAATCGCGTCCCACCTGCGCGCCCGCTTTTTCCCACAAGCTGCGACGCCAGAACGTGGACTCCTGCTGGATGAAGCCGGTGGCGAATGTGCCAGGCACCGGCAGTGTTTCGCCGCGCAGGAAACCGCCTCGCGAAATGCCGGGATGCACGAGCACACGCACTGTCCGTCCGCGCTCATCTAGACGGACCTGACGCAGCGTGGTGAGCCATTGCACATCGGGAAACGCGGTGAAAATTTCCGCCACGATCGAGAGTGCGCCGGGCATCAGCAGGTCGTCGCTGTTCAGCCAGCCCATCACTTCGCCAGTTGTGCGCGCGTGGCCGCGTGTGATGGCGTCGTATTGTCCGGCGTCTCGCCCCGTCTCCCAATGTGAGAGGCGCGAGGCGTGACGTTGGATGATCTCCACGCTGCCATCGGTGGATCCGCCATCCATCACTACGTAGTCCAGTTCCACATCGCGTTGTTCGAGCACGCTGAGCATAGCAGCTTCGAGGAAGGCGGCCTGATTGAACGATGGAGTGACAATGGAGATGCGCATCTACACGTAGGTGCTTGCGGTGAAAGCGGGCGCGTCTTTTGGCAAAAAGACAAGATCCACCTGCCAGAATAAATTGTCGCGAGGGCGGAGCATCGGGTCCGCGAGGTCGGCGCAGCGAAAGCCGAGCGTCTCCATGTGTGCGCAAAGTTCGTGGAAGCGCAGACAGTTGGCGGTGAGTTGAAAATTGTAGGCTTCGAGCAGGAGCATCGTCGTCTGGCGCAGCGTTGCGGTGGCTCCGGCGAGGATGGGGAGTTCAAAGCCGTGCGTGTCGAATTTCAGGAAATACGGGCCGGGGAGCGCGCGTTTTACCAGTTCGGTGTCGAGGGAAACGACGGGAACGGTGCGCGTGTTCGCGCCGCGCGCGTTGTCGTAGATGCCGCTGCCGTCGAGGTCGCTTGCAACACTGAGCACGGCTTCGCCGGGTTTTTCACCAGCGGCGGCTGTGGCGAATTCCACATTTGGAAATCGTGCGCGCAGTTTTTCGAGTTCCGAGCGGCGCTCCTCCAGCGGCTCGATGAGCAGGTAGCGCGCATCGGGAAAATGGTTCAGGCATTTCTGCGTCCAGCGCCCGGCGGCGGCACCGATGTCCACGATGGTGCCCGGCCTTGTCCCGCGTGCGGCTGCGCGTGCGAGCATTGCCTCCATGGTGAACTGTGTGCCCTCGGGTTTGCGTGCGCGTAACTCGAAGCCGAGCGGGTGCAAAACGCGTTTGGCAGTTTTCCATAGGATGGTGCGGAGATTCATCGTGCGCTTTTTGGAGCGCGGAGAGCCTGCCAGAGCAATCGCGAAACTGGAAGCGGATGCGGCACTTTATTCGCACGGACTGGTTGCACATTTGGATATAGGGCGCGGTATGCATCCGCTTCGGCACGTGCGGTGTAATGGCTGGCGATGCGATCTGCACCGTTTTGGCCGAGTGTCCGAGCGTGAACGGGATTGCGGATAATTTCCCAAAGTGCAGAGGCAAGAGACTGTGGATCGCCGGGGCGTGCGAGTGCGCCCGTCACACCGGGCAAGACGAGATCAGGGATGCCGCCGACATCGAAACCGGCCACGGGAGTCCCGCAGGCGAGCGATTCGAGCATGGTGTTCGGCAGATTATCCTCCAGCGATGGCAGGGCGAAAACATCCGCAGCCGAGTAGGCGAGCCGGAGTTGTTCGGCAGTTTTGAGGTAGCCGAGTGCGTGGGTCTTTTCGCCGAGCGCGGCGAGTTGCTCATTCATAGTGCCAAAGCAAAGCAGCGTGAGTTTCTCTGGCGTGGGATGGATCGCGAGCAGGCGCTGGAATGCGGAGAGCAATTCAGCCGCGCCTTTGCGTAGTTCACCGCCGCCATCCGCGCCGAAAAGCACGTAGGTCCGCTCAAGTTCCAGCCCGAGTTTTACGCGGGCTTCCGCCTGCGGCATGGGGAAAAATTCGCGGGAGCTTATTCCAAGGGGAATGACCTCCACCCGGCAGTCGCGGAAGGCGGCGCTGTGGCGTGCGCAATCCGCCAGCCAGCGACTTGGCGCTACGATGGTGATGCCGCTCAATGCTTCGCATTGCGCTGAGAGATTGCGACGGGTGAGTGTGTTCGGATCGTGCTGA
>CAMBOD010000035.1 GCA_945868985.1 Prosthecobacter debontii
ACGCGGGTGTCCACTTTCGCGCTTCGGCCAGTGTGCAGGCCCGCGCCAAGGATACCACTTACGTGTGGGAGCCCGACATCGCCGGAAAGGGTGGAAAAGTCGCGAGCAAGGAGATGAAGTGGGTGCGCTACACTTTTCCGATCGGCGAGCGATGGTATCACGCCACGCAATTCAATGCGCCGACGAATCCCGTCGAGGAACTCTCCTGGCGCGAATACGGACGTTTTGGTTTCTTTTTTTCGAAGCCGCTGAAGAGGGACGAAACACTCACGGTAAAATACCGCTTCGTGACCGAGTTCGCAGGAGGCATCAGCGCCAAGCCGAGCGATGAACAGCGCGCGGTGTTTCGAAAGGCCGCTCAGGCCCTGTATGATGCTTTTGTAAAATGAAACACCGCTCTGCGCTCATCGCGTTTTCTACCATTCTTATGCTCGCGTTCAGCGCGGCGTGCGGTCTGGCGGCGGAATCTGATGTTATTACAGAGCAAATGCGAACGCGGATGCGGGCAGAATTTTCTCAGCAAATCGCTGACACCGATGCTGTGTTGGAGAAGGACCCGCAACTCGTGCAGGCCTATTCTGCACGCGGCGATGCGCGACTTTTCCTCGGCGATTTTCGCGGTGCGGTCGCGGATTTCGAGAAAATGATCGCCCTCGATCCAAAGCAGGATGCGCCGCATTGGCGGCTGGGCATCGCCTATTATTTCGCCGGTGATTTTGCCAAATCGGCGCGGCAGTTTGAAAAATACCACGCCTATGACGGGCGCGACCGGGAAAACGGGATCTGGAAATTTCTCGCGCAGGCGAAGGCGGATGGAATCGCCAAAGCACGGACCCAAATGCTCGCCTACACGCGCTTCGACCGGGACCCGTTTCCATCGCTTTACGAAATGTTCGCCCGGAAAAAATCGCCGGACGATGTGCTCGCGGAGGTCGAGAAGAAGGGCCTGACGACGCAGGCTGAAGTGGTGTTTTTTGCAAACTACTATGCCGGACTTATAGAGGATCTGCTCGGAAATCGCGCCCGGGCGCTGGAGCTTTTAGCAAAGGCCGTGGCAAGTCCGGCGGGGCGCGATGCACGTGGCGGCGCTGGCTATATGTGGCAGGTTGCGCGTCTTCATTGGGAAAGGCTTCGCTCTGAAAAATAATAGGACTCTCCCTGAAAGCGGCGCTGTTTTCACAACCGCTTACGCACTGATGCTGGGCATTGACTTCTTATTATAACCGCCATTAAGGTGCGCTTGTGAAAAGTTTCACAAAGCTCGAAATACCGACTCCCGCTACTGCCGGAGTAGATAAAACCGCCGCACTCAAACAGACTTTCGAGCTGATCAACTCCCAGCTTTATGCCGTTGAGGAGCGCATCCGTGCACAAGCGCGCGTGTTTGACCCGGCGGTCGAGGGCTATGTCGCCTACGCCATCGAGAGCAACGGTAAGCGGCTCCGCCCGGCGCTCGCACTTTTGGCTGGCGGGGCGACTGGCGCAATTGGCACCGAACACCTCGACCTCGCAGTTGTCGTCGAACTCATCCACGCCGCCACGCTCGTCCATGATGACATCCTCGACGGAGCAGACACGCGACGCGGCCAGCCAACCGCAAACGCCAAATGGGGCAACGCCCTCAGCGTGCTGCTCGGCGACTGCCTCTTTGCCCATGCGCTCAAGCTCGCGAGCGGATTCCGCAGCCCCGAGATGTCGCGCCGCATTGCCGAGGCGGCCAGCGAAGTTTGCAGCGGTGAAATCATCCAGACGCAGCGTCGGTTCGATCTGAAACTTTCGGTACCGGACTACTATCGCATCATCGAGATGAAAACCGGCGCGCTTTTCGCCGTCGCGACGGAACTCGGAGCATTCTTGAACGAAGCCGCGCCCGCAGTCATCAGCGCACTTCGCACATTTGGAATGCGCCTCGGCACGGCCTACCAAATTTTCGACGACGTGCTCGATCTCGCCGGCGACGAAACCAAGGCGGGAAAGACGCTCGGCACCGATTTGCGAAAAGGGAAACTCACACTGCCCGTCCTTTACCTCCTGCAAAACAGCGAGCCGACCGAGCGCGAAGTCATCTGCAACGTCATCCTTAGCGGGACGGACGAAGAAGTCGCCGCCTTGGCACGTCGCGCCATCCAGACAGGCGCGCTGAAAAGCGCCGTCGCCACAGGCCGCCGCATGGTGCAGGAAGCGCAGACCCAGCTCGAAATCGTGCCGGGCGGGCGGCATCGCGACGCGCTCACAGGGCTCGTCAACACGCTCGATGCGATGTTTGGGCAGTATGCTTCGTAGGTCGTCTGGCGCTTCATAGTTTGACTCCATCACGGCCTTGCACTTGCTTGGCCACAAGTCCTGCCCGTCATGAAGCACACCATTCTTATCCTGCTCCTGCTTTGCACCGCCGCTTCTGCGGTCGAGCGCCCAAAAGGATTTCTCGGCATCAACTGGGGTGCTTCACCCGAGGAGGCAAAGCGCGCCATGCAAGCTAGGCAGGGCGTGAAATTTCCCGAGGAGGCAGATGACTACAAATTCGAGCTTACCGGCGGCACTTTCGCCGGACAGCCAGTGGCAAAATGGATCCTCGAATTTCCCAGCCGTCAATTTACCTCCGCCACGGTGATCCTAAAAAACGAAGGCAGCGCCTCGACGCTCTACAAAGACTTCCGCACACAATTTGCCGCAAAATACGGCCCGGCAACCACGGACAAAAAACTCACCGCCAAGTCGAACAACCGCCAAATGAACAACCCCGGTGCTGTGGAAGTGAAGCCTCAACTCGGCGGCGTCGCCATCTGGAAGTTCGGGCCAAACATGAAGGAAAAAAGCAACATCACTATCTCCTGCCAGCTCGCTGACGCGAAAGGCGGCCCAGCCATGAACGACGAACAACTCGTCCTGACGATTCACTACGGAAAAAATACAGGCACCGATGCGAAGGACGCGTCTGGTGGAACAAAGGCGTCGCAGAACACTGTGAAAAAGGAAGACCTGTAAACCGCACAATAATTTCACCACAGTATGAGCGCCCCCAAGATCCGCGAACTCCCAGAACAGGAACGCCCCCGTGAAAAACTTACCAACCTCGGCGCAAACGCTCTGAGCGACAGTGAACTCATTGCCATCCTCCTTCGCACCGGACTCCCCGGCGCAAATGCCGTGGACGTCGCCCGGCAGCTCCTCATGCGATTTGGCAGCCTCGGCCAGCTCGCCCGCGCGAGCGTAACTGAACTTGCGGAAATCAAAGGCGTCGGCCCCGCCAAGGCCCTGCAACTCGCAGCCGCCTTCGGCCTCGCCACACGCCTCGCGCGCGAAACTCTCGCTCGCATCCCACTCGATAAACCACAGCTAGTTTACGATTTGCTCGGGCCTGAAATGCGACAACTCGGCAAGGAATCCCTCCGGGCAATTCTGCTCGATACAAAACTCCACCTCCTCCGCGTCGAAGAAATCTCTCTCGGCTCACTAAATGAATGCCTCGCGCATCCACGCGAAATTCTCCGCCCAGCCATCCTCCACAGCGCCTACGCTTTCATCCTAGCGCACAATCATCCCAGCGGTGATCCCTCCCCCAGCGAAGCCGACCGCCGGCTCACACTCCGCATCGCCGAAGCCGCCCGTTTGCTCCAACTCACATTTTTCGATCATATCATTGTCGGCGCGCCATCGCCGGATCGTCCTGCTTATTTCAGCTTTCGCGAAGCGGGCATTCTTTGAATGACGAATTGCACCGGCGCACGACATCCGTCATTCGTAAAACCGTGCTCCATCCCACCGCCATTATCCATCCGCAGGCCCAGCTTCACCCGAGTGTGAGCGTCGGGCCTTACTCCATCATTGAGGGAGCCGCTGTCATCGGCGAAGGATGCACGATTTTCGCCCACGCGATCATCGGTGGTCACGTCGTGATTGGAAAAAACAACACCATCGGCCATGGCGCGATCATCGGCGGCGAACCGCAGGATTTTGCTTTCAAACCCGAAGTGAAAAGCCGCGTCGTTATCGGCGATGGCAACCGCATCCGCGAATACGTCACCATTCATCGCGGCACCACCGAGGGCAGCGAGACAGTCGTAGGCGACGGCTGCTTCCTCATGGCGGGTGCGCACCTCGCGCACAACGTCCGCCTCGGCAATCACGTCATCCTCGCCAACAACGTCCTGCTCGCTGGCCACGTTCATGTTGGCCAGCGCGTCTTCATCGGCGGTGGCAGTGTTTTTCATCAATTCGTCCGCGTCGGCGACTACGCCATTTGCCAGGGGCTTTCGGGCTTTGGAAAAGACGTGCCGCCCTACGTTCTCGCAGCGAATATCAACGGTGTCGCCGGACTCAATGTCGTCGGACTCCGCCGCAACGGCTTCACCGCCCCGCAGCGCGCAGAAATCAAACGCGCATTCGACCTCCTCTACCGCTCCGGAAAAAACACCACACAAGCCCTCACCGCTTCACTAGAAGAGGAATGGACAAACGTGGGCCGCACATTCTGGGACTTCATCGCCGGCGCAAAAAAACGCGGCCTCTGCGATCTGCTCGCGACCCGGCGCGGAGGTCAAAATAAAAGCGAAGAGTAGATTCGCCCGGTAGCAGCCGACGCGCAGCCAAGACGTGCTTGGTGTTCGGAGTGAAGTTCATATTGCATTCAGGAACTCCGCACTTAGGGTGAACCTGCATTCTGAAAATGACACCTGCACTGCGAAGCATTCAACTGCGCCGATGGACGATGATTTTCGCGTTCATACTGCTCCAGTTCCTTGGTGTTTCTGATGCCTCAGCAGTGCAGTCTTACAATCCCAAAAGAGCGAATCTTGGAAGTTACAAGCTGAAGAACTCATCTTTGCTGAGCACGAAGCGACTCGAAGTAAGCAGGCCTAAACGTAAACTGCTTGAGCGATCCGAAGCGGTGCAACCTTATCACCTGAAAAGTCGTCGGCAGAGTGCATCGCTCGTCAGACGCCGCTGATTTTTAGCGCGTATTGCGTAGGCTCCCCGAATTCGATTAGAAAGCGATCACGCGCTGGGCGCGTTTTGCCATCATGCGCAACAAAAGCAGCCACAGCGCGAGGCCCAATGGGAGGACTGCTGGCAACGCGATGAGTTTCTCCTTAAAAATGTAGACCGCAGTGGCGAGATAAGCGGCCTCTGTGAGGACGACAATTAAAGCCATGTGCGTCGCTTTTCCGCGCGTGAGCCATGGGGAAACCGAGGCGACTACGAGAACAAGCAGCCAGTCGAACCATTCGCCGACGCGGTGCGGATGTGCGTTAGATTGTATGGTTGCGAGGGCTGCTACGGTAAATTCGCCGGATGAGATTTTTTCCCCCACGGGTGTGATGATTGTGCGGGCTGATGGGTCGGTGCGCGCGAGGTAGAGAAGTTTGGTTTTGAAATAATCCGGAGGACTGGCGGTGGCCTCGCCTTTATCTGTCTGCTCGCGTGTGAGCACGAGGTTGTCGTAAGTTGCTCGCGTAAATAGAACTCCGAAATTCACGAGCATCCGGCCTGCGTCATCAATCGGCACACGAACGCGTGGGCCTATGGAAATATGGGAACCCAGGACGACTTCAATTTCATCAAGCGTGACTTTTTCCCACAGCATCGCGAGTTGAAGTGCCATGGACGGGACTGGCTGTCCGCGATAGCGGAAAATAAGCGGGCATTTTCCCCGTGGGCCGGGAATCTCCGGGAGATTTACCCAGCCGGGCTGTGTGGAAAGCCGGTAGTTCTCCTCGGCCCATGCCTCGACGGCGACAAACTCGGGCACCCGGCGCAGGTCGCCGCGCACATGGCGGAGCACTGGCATGGGCTGAACGGCCTGGACGGAATCAGACTCCTGCGACCAGCCGAGACGCCCGCCTAGGACTAGCTTTGGAGCGCGGAGGATTCCGTCGTGGAGCATCCGCTCTTGCACCTCATCTCGGTCGCCACCCGCGAGCACTCCACGCTCAAAGGCGAGCACAGGCTCTATGCCAACAACAGATGGCTCGAACGGCAGCGCGGCATTAAAAAACAGCGCGAAGTCCTCCACAACCCATGGCCACGAATGTTTGGTCAGTGTATCGTCGTTGATTTCCACAAGCGTCACCGATGATGTGGCGCCGTTGTTGCCGAGGCGCTGTGCCAGCACGCCGCTCCACGCTTCCTCCGCCTGCACGAGCAGCCCGATTGCCGCCTCGCGAATGAGCGAAGCACCGGCAATCAGGATAAGAAGCGGGAAAAGCAGCACGCCACGGCGGAGCATGATCGTGGAGGTTGCGGGAATGTGAGCGGTGCTGGAAAGGAGAAAGACGGGCCGTGCGAATGACTTTGAGCCTTTTCCGCACAGTTCGTCGCGACTAAGACCTCACATCCGCTTGTATTACTCCCTAAGTCATCATCTCTCCGCCCATGAAAATTAAAGCCACTTTCGCTGCGATCATTTTTGTTGTCGCTGTTGCGCGAGCGGGGTCGCCCAGCGTGACCTCCATCCTGCCTGCGGCTGCGCAGCGAGGAACGGAAATTGAAGTCGTTGTCAAAGGCGCAAGGCTCGATGACGCACGCACGCTATTGTTTGACCAGCCTGGGATCGAAGTCGTCGGCATGAGTGCAGCGGAAAAGGAAAAGTTCACCGCAAAACTCAAAGTCGCTCACGATGCGCGTATTGGCGAATATGCATTTCGTGCAGTGACCGCCTCCGGCATCTCGGATGTCCGTCTTTTCTATGTGACCCCCTATCCTTTACTGAAGGAGACGGATGAGGAAAAAGGAGACTCCGGCAAGACGCAGAGTGTTCCATTGGGCGTGACGATTTACGGCAGTGCACCGGGCGAGGATCAGGATCGTTACGAGGTGGATCTCAAAAAAGGACAACGGCTCAGTGCGGAGGTGGTTGGTGTGCGACTCTCGTCTTCGCAGCAGCAGATTTTTGATCCGCATTTGAGCATCGCCAAGCCGGACGGCACGGTGCTTGTGGCGATGGACGACTGTTCTTTCACGCAGCAGGATCCCGCTGTCAGCGTGATTGCTCCCGAGGATGGAAAATATCGTGTCACACTGCGCGAGGCGACGAACGGCACGCAGGGTTCGAGCAATTACCTCCTGCACATCGGTAGTCATCCGCGCCCGATGGTCGCATTTCCCGCTGGAGGGCAGGCGGGCACGGCGTTGAAAGTGATGATGCTCGGCGACGCTGGCGGAATATTTGAGCAGACGGTGACGCTGCCCGCCGCACCCGATTCGCGCTACGAATTGCTCGCGCAAAAGGACGGGATCACTGCGCCGCAACCGAATTTTCTGCGTGTCGTAGATTTCCCAAATGTGCTCGAAGCCGCTGAGCCGAATAATGACATCACTATGGCCACGGTTGCGACGGGGCCGCTGCCACTGGCTTTTAACGGAATCATCCAGACGAAGGAAGACATGGATTTTTATAAGTTTAGCGCGAAGAAGGGGCAGATGTTTGATTTCACCAGCCACTCGCGTGAGATGCGCTCTCCGATTGATACGGTCATCAACATCCAAAATTCCAAAGGCGCAAATGTCGGGGGTAATGATGATCAAGGCGGGCCAGACAGTTACCTTCGCTGGACTGCCCCCGAGGACGGAGATTTTTTCCTCACCGTGCGGGATCATCTTAAGCGCGGCGGGCCGCTTTTCATCTATCGAATCGAAGCGCAGGCTGTGCAGCAAAAGCTGCTCAGCTACATCCCCGAGACGGTGCAGAACAGTTCGCAAGAGCGCCGCGCAGTGCCGGTGCCAAAGGGAAATCGCTACGCCACACTTCTGCGCGTGAAGCGTGTGGATGTCGGCGGTGATGTGATCATCGAGCCGAACGACCTGCCCCCCGGCGTTACTGCGAGCACGGTCAAAATGGACAAGTCGGTGGACGCAGTGCCTGTCGTCTTCGCCGCCACTGCCGATGCGCAGGCGGCGCATCGGACATTTGAGCTTTTGCCAAAACTCGCTGCTCCAAACGATGGTGTGAATGTTGTCTCCAAGGTCGAGCACCGCGTCGAGGTCGCGGAGAATGGCAGCCAGCGTGCATACTACGGAATCACCGAGAACACACTGGCCATTGCGGTGACAGATGAGGTGCCAGTTACGCTCAGCGTCACGCAACCAAAAGCGCCTGTCTTTCAAAATGGTTCGATGAATTTGAAAGTCATCGCCGAGCGCAAGAACGACGCGGAAGGCAAGCCGCTCTACAAAGGCCCGATACAAATCCAGCTACTCTACGCACCGACCGGCATCGGCACACCGGGTATTGTCACCATTCCCGAAGGGCAAAACGAAGTAGCCATCACTCTCAGCGCGAATGGCACCGCCGCTGCCAAGAAGTGGAAAACCTGCGTCATCGGCAGCACGGTCATGAGCAAAGGCACGGTTTGGATCAGCAGTGAGCTTTTCGATCTCGAAGTCGCTGCGCCATTCGTCGCCGGCACGCTTGTGCGCACGAGTGTGGAGCAAAACAGCACAGGGAGCATGACGCTGAAGCTCGATCAAAAAGCCGCGTTCGATGGTAAGGCGAAAGTCGCCCTCGTCGGCTTGCCTCAAGGCATCAGCGCCGATGAACACGAAATTACCAAGGACGACAAGGAGGTGAAGTTTGCAATCACTGCCGATGCGAAGGCACAAATTGGCCAGCACAAGACGCTCTTCGCCTCTTTTACCTTGTTGCGTGATGGAGAGCCGATGGGCAGCACCATCGCCAGCGGCGGAATTCTGCGCGTAGAAAAACCCACCTCAGCGGCCAAAATTACTGACGTTAAAAAATAACGGGGAGATTTTCTGGCTTCCGTTATTTCAATCCCCGGCGAAGCAGCTTGGACGTGCCGCTCACAGGATCGATCATCCAAGTCACAAAGTTTGCAGGTGCTAGTTGCGTAGGGTTTAAACCTGGCGTTTCGGTTTTATCTGTAATGTGGTGCAGTGTGACAAACCACTTTCCGCCTGCAGTTGCCGTGGTGCCTGATCCGTTTGGTGCGAGGGAGGTAGTTCCATCGGGCATAAAGCGGAAATAGACATAGTCGTAGTTCTTTTTTACCCCGCGAGGCAGTTCCGGGTCTTTCGGCAGCAACTTCGCGCTAAGAACGGCGCGCGATTTTTCGGGATTCGAAGGATTCGCGGCATTGGCAATAAGTTCATCGCCCAGCAAGGAGGAAAGTGTTGTGTCCTTATACGTGGCGGTATTTGATCCTATGTATCCTTTGTTCATCACGATCCCATCGGGCAGGCGTTTGAATTTTCCGGCGGGCAAAATATCGCCGGAGTCTGAAATCTCGAAAAATTGGAATGCACGGAATTGCCAAGATGTCGGGGAAGCCACGGTTTCGCCGGGCGTTTCAGGATCAGCAAAGCGATAAAAACGAAACTCCACGATGCGGCTCTTGGTGAGCGCGTGCTGGCGGGCGAGTGCGATCTCATCCGACAGCATATTGGCCCCTGTATTCAAGCCTGAGCCCTTGAGCATACCCTTCACGGCGGGCACTGCAAAAGCGCCGATGATGCCGATGATGGAGATGACAACGAGCATTTCGACAAGCGAGAAGGCGGAGCGTTTAGTAGGTGAGTGCATGGCGATTTTAAGGACTTGAGTTATGGGTGAAAAGTTGCGGATTCTAAATTGGGTATCGAGAGGTGCGCCTAGGGATTGCATTTACTATGTAACTGCATTGATGCGCAGCAAATGATTTTTTGAAAGTGATTTTCTCGTTAGTATTTCGCCTCGACACCGCGCGTCTATCGCTGAAAAGACGCAGATATGGAAATACTCCCCATCGCCCAAGTAAAACGCGCCGCAGCCGAAGGACGCGTAGAGGCCCGCATTCATGCCCAGATCGAAGCCCTCACCCGCAAAGATGCCAGCAACGGCAAACCCTATTTCGAAGTGGCGTTCGCAGACTCAGAGGCGAGATTTTCACTTAAAGCTTGGAATGATTCGCCCGCGTTCTCGTTTTGCGAGCGCACGAGCACGGGCGACTTTGTAGAAATAGCGGGCGATTTCTCCAGTAGCAAATTTGGCATCGAATCGAGTCGCTGGACGGTGCGAGAACTGAAAACCGAAGAGCGCGATGCGTTGCTAGCCGGTTCGCCGACGTTGCGCGACAAACAGGCTGACGACTTTGCGTTTATCGAGCAAAGCGTGGCGGCTCTCACCGACCCCCGCCTCGCTGCTTTGAGCAGGGGATTTCTCGTGGAGTTTGGTGAGCGCTTTCGCCGTGCGGCTGCAGCTCGCAATAATCATCACGCGCGTCGCGGGGGACTGGTCGAGCACGTTGCGCAGATGATGCGTTCCGCCATCGCTATCGCGGGAGTCTATCCGCATTTAAACCGCGACCTGCTCGTGGCGGGCGTGCTTTTCCATGATTGCGGGAAGATGTGGGAAAACCAGTT
>CAMBOD010000036.1 GCA_945868985.1 Prosthecobacter debontii
ATCCACCTCACGCACAAGGTCGGCGCGGAAACTCGGCGGCTGCCAACCATCGGCGACTTTCACGCAGCCAAAGCCCGTGAGTATCTGCGCGATACGTTCTTCGCTCACGACAACACCCAGCAAAGCTGCGACACGCGTGGAGCGCAGGGCGATAGCGGCGCGATGCACATTCCTCTGCGCAAGAATCGTGGAATGACCAGCCTCGGCGGCGAGCGAAACAGCGGAAGCTCCGCAGATTTCAGCGATGTATTTTGCCGCACACAGCGAGGCGCGATCCACACCATCGAGATGAACTCCGCGCTCGAAGCGGTAGCTGGAATCACTCGAAAGTCCAAGCCGCCTTGACGTGCGCCGGATCGTCGCGGGATCAAAATACGCGCTCTCTAAAATAATCTCGGTTGTAGTCTCGGTGACTCCGCTCTCCGAGCCACCCATCACACCCGCGAGCGCCACGACTTGCGAGTCGTCGGCGATGACGATGTCCTCGGCCGCAAGCGCATAGCTTTTTCCATCGAGCGCGAGAAATAATTCCCCAGCCACCGCCTGCCTCACACGCAGATTACCGCGCAACTTGGCAGCATCGAAAACGTGGAGTGGCTGCCCGCTGGCTATCATCACGAAATTGGTCACATCCACAGCAGCGTTGATTGCACGTAGGTCGATGCTTTCAAGTCGTGCACGCAACCACTCGGGGCTCGCGCCCACCTTCACACCAGCGATGCGTCGAGCGGTGTAGTAGCAGGGCGCGCTGCTCTCGACAGCGACCGTCGGTGCTTCGCCAGCAATCACAGGATCATTTGGTCTTGCCGGGCGAGTCAGCGTCTTGGCGGTGAGCGTTGCGATTTCCACAGCAATGCCTGCGTGGCTCAGCAAGTCGGGGCGGTTCGGAGTGATTTCCAAATCCAACACCGTATCGCCGGGGAACAACTCACCTATCGGAGCACCGATGCGCGCATCCGGCGGCAGGATCAGTAGTCCGTCAGCGTCCTCTGCGAGCTGCAGTTCTTTCGCGGAGCAGAGCATCCCATTACTGTCCACGCCACGCAGCTTGCCAGCTTTGATTTTGAAATCGCCCGGTAACTCCGCGCCCGGCAATGCGCACGGGACTTTGTCGCCGACCTTGAAGTTCTTCGCTCCGCATACGATCTGGCGTGGCGTGCCGCTGCCGTCATCCACGGTGCAGACGCTGAGGCGGTCGGCGTTCGGGTGCTGGATGGATTCCGAAATCTTCGCGACAACTACATTGGCAATATCGCAGCCAGTGCGCGCAATGCCTTCGACCTCGACGCCAGCCATCGTGAGCAAATCCACAAGTGCAGGCACGGTCGGCGGTAGTTCGACAAGTTCGCGGAGCCAGTTGAGTGAGACTTTCATGAGATTAAAACTGAGCGAGGAAGCGCTGGTCGTTGTTGGTGAAGTAGCGGATGTCCGGCGTGCCGCTCATGATCATTGCGAGGCGGTCGAGTCCAAAGCCGAATGCGAAGCCGGTATATTTCTCAGGGTCAAATGCACGGTCGCCGCGCTTGGTGTTCACGGCTTCGAGCACGGCGGGATCCACCATGCCGCAACCGGCGATTTCCAGCCAGCGGTCGGTCGCACCGAGCATGGATGTTTTGATGTCCACTTCGTAGCTCGGCTCGGTGAATGGAAAAAAGTGCGGGCGGAAGCGGAACTTCGCGTCGTTGCCGAAAAGCTCGCGGAAGAAAAACTCCAGCGTGCCTTTCAAGTCCGCGACGGAAACTCCCTCGTCCACATAAAGCCCCTCCATCTGCGTGAATTGCGCGAGGTGCGTCGCATCAATTTCGTCGCGGCGATATGCGGCGCCGGGTGCGATGATGCGCACGGGCGGCGCGGCTTTTTCCATCGTGCGAATCTGCACCGTGCTCGTGTGCGTGCGCAGCAGACGGCCATCAGCGAAATAGAAAGTATCCTGCTCGTTGCGCGCGGGATGATCGGCGGGCGTATTCAGCGCGTCGAAGCAATGCCACTCGGTCTCGATGTCCGGCCCGTCGGCGAGCGCGAAGCCCATCCGGCGGAAAATCGTCGTCGTGCGATCCAAAAGCTGGGTAATCGGATGCAGCGACCCTTTTCCAGCAAACGAATTCGCAGTGCCCGGCAGCGTCACATCCACACCGGCAAACGCAGCCTTGTCCGCATCCGCGAGCAGCGCGGCCTTGCGTGTATCGAGCGCGGCGGTGACGGCGTTGCGCACATCGTTGAGCAGTTTGCCGATGCGCGGTTTGTCCTCTTTGGAAAGATCCTTCATCCCCTTGCTAAGTGTCGTGAGGGAGCCTTGCTGACCGAGGAATTTCACACGCGCGAGATCGAGCGCGGTTTCATCGGCGGCGGCTGCAATTGCGGAGATGGCTTCGTCGCGGAGTTGGTCAAGTTGTGCGTCCATGTGGAAAAACGGGCGCTGCCTTTGCCACAAGAAACAGGAAAAGGCACGAAAAGCTTTTGCTGTTCCGATGGAGTGCTCTGCGCCAGATGCAGGCCTTACGTGCTCAATAACGCGGAAGGCTGCCGGCGATTAGCCAGTAGCAAATTTTCGTCGGGCCTTCGGGTCTCGTTTGATGAGCCGGACTACGCAGCGATTTCTTCGCCGACTTGATAGCGGACGAAGGCGCGAATCTCGATGGTGTCGCCGAGGTTCTTCGACGTCGCTGCGAAAAGAGCGGTGATGGTCTGCTCGGGATTCTTCACGAAACCCTGCTCCAGCAAGCAAGCACCCGCGTAAAATTTCCCCATTTTTCCATCAATGATCTTCTCGATCATCTCCGCTGGTTTGTCTTTCGGAGCCTGCTCGCGATAGATGGCGCGCTCGCGCTCGACGAGCGTAGCTGGCACCTCATTGCGATTGAGGCAGACTGGGCTGGCAGCAGCGATGTGCAGCGTGATGTCGCGAACGAGTTGTTTGAAGTGGTCGTGATTTACGGTCTCGTCTTTACCTGCGCCCACTTCGAGGAGGACGCCAATTTTTCCACCGAGGTGGATGTATGCAGCGACTGCGCCACTGCCTTTGACTTCAAGGCGGGCGTTGCGGCGAATCTGAATATTTTCACCGATTTTCGCGACGGCCTCGATGCGCGAAGCCTCCAGAACCGTTGCGGGATTTTCAGCGAGTGCCTTGGCCCATCCAGCGGTGATGGCCTGGAAGCTCTCGTTTTTAGCGACGAAATCCGTCTCGCAGTTCACCTCGACGAGAACGCCGACTTTGGAACCGGGCAGGATTGCCTGAGCGATGAGACCTTCGTTCGCAGCACGGCCTGCTTTCTTCGCGGCGCTGGCTGTGCCCTTGGCGCGGAGAAGATCCACGGCTGCTTCCATTTCGCCGTTGGTTTCCATGAGCGCCTTGCGGCAGTCCAATATGCCAGCACCTGTCTTTTCGCGGAGTGTGGCTACTTGTTTGGCATCAATGTTCACAGTGGTCATATATTTTGTAAGGATGTTGTTGGTTTAAAAAGAGAGAGACGAGAGCGTTGGCCCTCGTCTCTCATTGAAAGACTAGGAAAGTGACTACTCGGCCACGCCTGCAAGCTCCGCGCTCTCCTTCTTCGCAGCGACGGTGCTGTTGCTGCCGATGGCGTCCACGAGTTTTTGCAGAATGACGCGGATGGAGCGGATGGCGTCGTCGTTTCCGGCGATTGGGTAATCAATCACTTCGGGGTCGGCGTTCGTATCCACGATGGCCACGATTGGAATACCGAGGCGGCGGGCTTCGGCGACGGCGTTCAATTCGCGAGCGGTATCAATGATGATAATCGCATCTGGATAACGATCCATGCTGCGGATGCCTTCGAGGTTGCGGAGCAACTTCGCACCTTCACGACGGACGGCGGAAATCTCCTGCTTGCCCATCTTTGAATACTCAGGCGACTTCTCCATGTTCTCGATCCAGTTCAGCCGGGCGATGCTCTGGCGAATGGTCTTGAGATTGGTGAGTGTGCCGCCGAGCCAGCGCTGGTTCACGTAGTATTGTCCGCAAGCGGTCGCGGCTTCCTTCACGGCTTCCTGCGCCTGCTTTTTGCAGCCGACGAAAAGGATCTTGCCATTCTTGGCGGCGACATTCGCGAGGAAATCACATGCGCTGTTGAGCTGACGGACAGTCTCCCCAAGGTTAATGATATAAATTTGGTTCTTCTTCTCAAAGATGAACGGCTTCATCTTTGGGTTCCAGCGTTTGGTCTGGTGGCCAAAGTGGACTCCAGCTTCAAGCAGTTCGGTCATCAATTCTGTAGACATGTGGTCGGTATAAGTTTTGCGGAAAAGGGCGCGGAAATTGGCGGACTCCCTCCCGTTTGGCAAGCGCGAGTTTAGGAAATCTTTACCTGCCCTCGAGAAGGGAGGGCAGTGGGATATTGGCTTTTGCCATTTCGCTTTTGAGTTCTGCCATTTCCCCGCCTAGCCGCCGGCTGCGCCTTCGCCGCCGGGCTTTGTCATTTCGATGGGATCGAGGGCGGCGGCGAGTTCGGCTTCGGGGAGGACTTTCTTTTCCACGCAGAGTTCGCGGACGGTGCGGCCCGTCTTGGCGCTTTCCTTGGCGATTTCGGCGGAGGCGAGGTAGCCGATTTTCGGGACGAGGCTGGTGACCATGGCCATGCTGAATTCGATGAGTTCGTTGCAGTGTTCCTTGTTGGCTTTGATGCCTTCGACGCAGCGGGTGCGGAAGATTTCGGCGACGTTGGTGAGGAGGCGGCAGCTTTCGAGGATGGCGTGGGCGATGACGGGCATGCCGACGTTGAGTTCAAAGTTGCTGAGCATGGCGGCGGCCCACGTGACGGTGGCGTCGTTGCCGATGATGCGCGCGCAGACTTGCATGACGGCTTCGCACATCACGGGGTTCACTTTGCCGGGCATGATGCTGGAGCCGGGCTGGGTCTCGGGGAGGGTAATTTCCGAAATGGCGCAGCGCGGGCCGCTACCGAGCCAGCGGATGTCGTTGGCGATCTTGGTAAGCGAGACGGCGATGGTTTTTAAATGGCCGCTGGCTTCGACGAGTCCGTCCTTTGCGCTCTGCGCTTCAAAGTGATCCTTGGCTTCGCGGAATTCGGTCCCGGTGATGCGGCTCAAATGGCGGCAGACGATGCCGGAGAATTCGGGGTGACAGTTCAGGCCGGTGCCGACTGCGGTGCCGCCGATGGGTAGCTCGGTAACGGCTGCGATGGCGCGCTGTGTGCGCTCGACGGCGAGTTCGCACTGGCGCGCGTAGCCGCTGAATTCCTGGCCGAGTCGCACGGGCGTGGCGTCCATGAGATGGGTGCGTCCGATTTTGATAATGTCCCAAAACTCCTGCGCTTTTTTCTCAAACGCAGCGTGCAGGCTTTGCAGCGCGGGCGCGACGGATTTGGCGAGCTGTTCGGCGACGGCGACGTGGATGGCGGTGGGGATGACGTCGTTGGACGACTGGCCCATGTTGACGTGGTTGTTCGGGTCCACGGGGTCGCGCGAGCCGAGCGGCTTGCCGGCGTATTGCGAGCAGCGGTTGGCGATGACCTCGTTCGCGTTCATGTTCGTGGAGGTGCCGCTGCCGGTCTGGAAAATGTCTATGGGAAAGTGCGCGTCGAGTTTCCCCTCCATGACTTCCTCGGCGGCGCGCAGGATGTGTGTGGCGAGCGGGGCGGGAAGTTTTTCGAGTTCGAGGTTCGTCTGCGCGGCGGACCATTTCACAGCGCCAAGTGCGCGGATGTATTCGCGCCCGAAGCGATAGCCGGAGACTGGGAAATTCAGCACGGCGCGCTGGGTGGATGCGCCGTAGAGTGCGTCGTCGGGCACCTGCATGTTGCCCATGGAGTCTTTTTCAATGCGTGTAGTCATGCACGAGGGATGCAGGAAGCAGGGGAAAGGATGAAGAAAAAAGTGCGGTGTCCAGCATTTCCTCACGAATAGCCGCGCTGTCGCGTGCTGCTAGTGCGCGCCGTTGCCGTTCGTGTGATGGCCGTTTTTGCCATTCACGGCGTGACCATTGGCGTTCTTGAAAAACTTGGTCACAAACATCGGCGGGAGATTGATGAAACACCACTCGCTCTCGGCGTGCGCGAAGTGATCGCAGTGCCCGCGCGTGCGCAGTTCGTTCGTCACCTGGTAAATTACGAACGCGGCGTGTGGCTCGGGTTTGAGCGCGGCGTGTGTGTTGGTGAGGATTTCGCGCTTCTTGGCCTTTTCCAAAATACTGAACGGAATTCCGGAGACGACATAGTCGCAGTGTATGAGCCCTTTCTCGGCAAGCACTTCGGGCAGACGCGCGCAGTCCATATTGTGGACGCTCACGCGCTTGTCGTCGGCGAACTGCTTTTGCAGATGCACGCAAAGATCGGAGTCCAACTCAAACAGCAGCAGGCGCGACTCCGGGTGCATCCTGCGGACGATTTCGCGGGTGTGGCATCCTTCGCCGGGGCCGTATTCGGCGATGACGCGCGGGCCGCTGTGGTCCAGTTTCCTCGACACTCGGCGGATGAGCTCCTTGGAGCTTGGCACGATGGAAGCGACCTGAAAAGGGTTGCTCAGAAATCGCTTCAGAAAGAGTGTGCTCATCAAAAATTAGTTCGCGGAAACGAGCGCGTTTTTAGCGGGCATAAAGAGCATGGCAAGTGTGGAGACGCGTCGCTGTGAGAGTCATTACGCTATGCCCTTCGCGACATTCTTCGTCGCAGGCAGTGCGGCGAGAATTTTTGCGACAGCAGCCTCGGCGGTGAGGCCGTGTTTGGCGCGTAGAACTTCCGGCGCGCCGTGCTCGATGAATTGATCGGGCCAGCCGATGCGGACGAACGGGGTGGTGATGCGCTGTTCGGAAAGGTGTTCGAGAACGGCGCTGCCGAATCCATTCGTGACGACGTGGTCCTCGATGGTGCAGAGCACGTCCACGCTGCGCGCGAAAAATTCGATGAGCGTGGTGTCGAGCGGCTTGATCCAGCGGGGATTGATGACGGCGGTGGAGATACCTTGTTTTTCGAGTGTCGCGGCGGCGGCTTCCGCCATCTGGCACATCCCGCCGAGGCCGAGGATGGCGACGCGCGTGGGTTGCACGCTGCCGTGTTTGACGACTTCGCCTTTGCCGATTTCGAGCAAGCGCGGCGTTTCTTTTGGCACGACGCCGGTGCCGATGCCGCGTGGGTAGCGAATGGCGATGGGGCCGGTGTGGTGATTGGCCATCGTCCACAGCATGTCGCAGAATTCGTCTTCGTCCTTGGGTTGCATGTGGACGAGGTTCGGAATGTGGCGGAGGTAGCCGATGTCGAAGAGGCCATGGTGCGTGGGGCCGTCGTCGCCGCTGAGTCCGCCGCGATCCATGCAAAGGCGGACGGGGAGATTTTGCAGCGCAATGTCATGAACGATCATGTCGTAGGCGCGCTGCATGAAAGTGGAGTAAATCGCAAGGAACGGCGCGAATCCTTCGCAGGCGAGGCCAGCGGCGAAGAGCGCGGCGTGTTCCTCGGCGATGCCAACGTCGAAATAGCGGTCTGGGTGGTCTTTTGCGAAGGAGATGAGGCCGGTGCCGCTGGGCATCGCGCCGGTGATGGCGACGAGCTTGTTGTTCGTGTCTGCAAATTTCGAGAGCGTCTTTCCGAACAATTCGGAGTAGGTCGGCGTCGAGGTGCTCTTTGTCGCGCCAGTCTTTGGCTCGAAGCGGCCAAGCCCGTGAAATTTCAGCGGTTGTTCGAGTGCGGGCGCGTAGCCTTTACCTTTGATAGTCTTGATGTGGAGGATGACTGGCTCGTCCTGCTTTTTTAGGAACTCCAGCGTGCGCATGAGCGTGGGGAGATCGTGGCCGTCAATCGGACCATAATAGCGCCAGCCGAGGTCTTCAAAGAGCACGCTCGGAGCGATGAGTCCCTTTACGCTGGTTTCGACGCGGTGGGCGAAATCCTTCACGCGCTTGCCGAGGACTTTTTCAACCAACTCAGCAGCACGGTCGTGGAGCCACGTGTAGTTTTTGTTGGTTGCGATGCGGCTGAAGTAGCGCGCCATCGCGCCGACGTTGCGGTCTATGCTCCACTCGTTGTCGTTTAGGATGACGATGAGACGCTTGGTCTGTTCGGCGGCGTTGTTCAGTCCCTCAAAACTGACGCCACAGGTGAATGCGGCGTCGCCTGCGATGCAAACGACGTGGTTATCTCCACCGCGCATGTCGCGCGCGACGGCAAAACCGAGCGCAGCACTGAGAGCGGTGCCTGCGTGACCGGCTCCGTAGCAATCGTGCTCGCTCTCAGTGCGAAGGAGAAAGCCGTTCAGCCCTTCGTATTGCCGCATTGTGTTGAAGCGCTCGCGGCGACCTGTGAAAATTTTGTGAACGTAGCCCTGATGCGAAACATCGAAGACGAACTTGTCCGCAGGCGTATCGAAGACGCGATGCAGCGCGATGGTCAGTTCGACGACGCCGAGATTCGGACCGAGGTGGCCGCCTACGGATTTCGGGTTTTCTTCGGAAAGCACGCCGATGAGTTCTGCGCGCACTTCTTCGGCGAGTTGCGGTAGCACGGATTCGGGCAGGGCTTTGACGTCGGCGGGGGAGTTGATTTTCGACAGGATTTTATCGGGCATTACAAAGTAGGATGAGGATGGGAAAAATAGTGCTCTTTAGAAAAGAGCGATTCCTTTGGCCGTAGTTTTGGCCGCTGGGTCAAATTCTTTTAGCTCGGGATCGGCTGCCGCGCGGCGCTGGATGATTTCGATCTTCTTCTCCGCTTCGCCGAGCTTTTGCTGGCAGACTTTCACGAGCTTCGTGCCTTCTTCGTAGGCAACGAGCAGTTGTTCGAGTGGCATGTCGTCGGACTCCATATCGCTCACGATCTTTTCGAGCTGCCCGAGGGCGGTTTCAAAGGTGTGTTCCTGCGATGGCTGTTCTTTTGCGTTCGGCATGTTGAGGCAATTGCTAGCGGGGTTGTCGTTCCGGCTCAACGTCCAATTCAAGGCACTGAAGGTGCTACTCTCAGTTTATGTCTGCGTTTCGCCGCGAATCAGCTTTTGCTTTTGTCGAGTTGCTCGTCGTGATGCTCATCCTTGTGGTGCTCTACAGCGTCGCAGTCGGACCGACTGCATCCTACCTGCGCGGGAAGAAGCTCACGCTCTGCGCAGAAAATATGCGAAGGCTGCATCTCACGCTCACTCTTTATGCAAATGAACACGATGGCGTATTTCCGAAAGTGGAAGGCGCACAGAGTTCCGCACAGCCGCTCGGCTTACTGGTGCCGAAATACACGAGTGATGCCGCCTTGCTGACGTGTCCCGAGGCGAAAAGCGGTTTTGGCTACGCGTATGTCTCCGGCCTGAAAAAAGACGGGAACAGCCGACAGATGCTGCTTTCTGATGCGCAGGTGAACACGTCGCCAAAATCGAAAGGCGCTCCACTTTTCTCCACCAATGGCAAAGGCGCGGGTTGTAATCACGGCAGCAGCGGCAATGTGCTTTTTGTGGACGGTCATGTTGAGACGATAAATGTGAGTGCTACGATTGATTTAACTCTGCCGCCCGGAGCGGTGCTCCTGAATCCATAGCCGATGCAACTGCGCAAAGAGCCAGAACCGATTTTGCCCACTGCCTTGAAGGTGAGAAGCGGCAGGATGAAATATGTCAGCGCCACGATCGTGTTCGTGCTGATCGCAGCTTGGTTTTGGTATTATTTTTTCGGAAGAAAGCCGCGCGTTGTGATGTCCATACCAGTAAAGGAGGCCGCTCGCGAAAATGGCTGCTGGCCTGCGGGCGATGGCCAAGTCGTGCTGGTTAGCGATGAGGATGTGAAGCTCTGCGACCTCCGTTCGCGCACTGAAAAGTGGAGTGTAAAACTCCCGCCAAAGCCGATTGTGGACATACGGCAACGTGAAGTAAATGTGCGCTTCGCTAAACTTCAGCAATGGGCCGACGAGCTAGCTGTAAAACGAAACGCGCTGACCACTCCGGAGGCTACACAGCAGTTCAATCAGGAGGTCGCAAAGTATCAGGCCGAACTCATTGCCGCGCGCGCGTCTGCGGCGAAGCTTGCTCCCCTGAGGCAGCCACCAGCAGTGTCCGCACCCGTAACAGCAGCGATATCAGGCGAGACTGTTCCCGCCTTCGGCGCAGACCGCTCCAAAGCGGATAAGCTGAATAGCGTGACAGATGTGAACGTGAAACTGATCGAAGGACGCATCAAAAAACGTGCGCAAAAAATTACCGAGCTTTCCAGTAGCATTGAGGCAAAGCGTTCTGCGGCAAAAACGGATTTTCAGAAAAGTGCAATCAAGGACGAAGAGAAGCGACTGGCTGGTATCACCGCAGAACAAAAGGCCGACGAAGATTCACTTAGCAAGCCTCAGCCCGCTCCAAAACCCGAGCCTCCAGTTGCG
>CAMBOD010000037.1 GCA_945868985.1 Prosthecobacter debontii
GGTTGCGGGGGCTTCTGGAAATGGGCGGGGTAGGTGGCATCGATTGCGATGGAGTTGTCGTTTAGCAGGCGGGAGTTTGGCGGCGAGTTTTTTGTTGGCGAAATGAACAGTGTTTTTCTGCCGCCGTTTGCGTCTTTGTGGCTTGGCACGAGACCCCATCCCGTCAATCCTGCAAATCTTGTGAATCCTGTCCAAAAAGAGAGACAGGATTTTCGGGATTTTGTGGATGAACGGGATTGCGCGGTGCGGCTTTGGTTTTTTGTGACGATGGCGCAGGTCGCGTTGTGCGCGCGTTCGCAAGTTGCATGGTTCATTGTCGGCGGGGGCGCCGACAACAACACGCGAGGGCGCGTGTGCTACCCCGCACACGCCGTTCGTGCTGGCCGGGTTTGTTTTTGGAGGTGGCATCATTCGCCATTCGGAATTCGTTCGTCATTCCGTCATCCGGCATCCGTCATTTCCCCGCCGTATCGGCCTTCGCTTGAATGACAGCGACTACGGCGCGGGCTGGGATTTTTTCAGCAGGCGGAAGAGATCGCTGTCGGTGGAGAAGATGACGCTGGTGCCGGGGCCGAGGATTTTGCGGTAGGTTTCGAGTGTTTTGAGGAAGCCGTAGAATTCGGCGGCGGCGGGGCTTTGGTTGTAGGCTTCGGCGTAGATGCGTGAGGCTTCGGCGTCGGCTTCGCCCTGCACTTGCTGGACTTGTTTGTAGGCGGTGGACTCCACTTCGCGCAGGTCGCGATCTTTTTTGCCGAGGATGCGCGCGGCCTCGCCTTCGCCTTCGCTGCGGAAGCGCTGGGCGATTTGCTGGCGCTCGCTGATCATGCGTTTGTAGATGCGGTCGAGGACTTGTGCGTTGTAGTTCACGCGCTTGATGCGCACGTCGAGCAACTCAAGGCCGAGTGGCGCGAGCTTCAGTGCGGCAGCAGCGAGGATGTCTTTCTCGATCTCCAGTCGCCCGCGTTTGACGACGGGCAAAACAGTCGCGGCTCCAGCGCCTTTTTTCTGCGGGTCTTCGGTGAGTGTGCGGCCTTTTTCGCTGCGAATGATTTCGATCAACTCATGGCTGGCCACTGCTGCGCGAACTTCACTGCCGATGATGTCTTCGAGCCGTGATAGCGCGCTACGCTCGTCGCGCAAGCCGACGAAATAGAGTCCCGGATCGGCGATTCGCCAGCGGGCGAATGCGTTCACCTCCACGTAGGTCTTGTCTTTCGTGGGCATCTCGTTGGCAGGACCGTCCCATTCGAGCACACGTTTTTCGATGCGGTTGACAGTTTGAATGAAGGGGATTTTGAAATACAGTCCGGCATCCGTGACGGGCTTTCCGACAGGGCGGCCAAACTGTGTGATGACTGCAGTTTCCGTTTCTTTGACTGTGTAAAGACTGCCTGAAAGAACGATGAAGCAGGCGAAGGCGAAAAATGCGAGGAGAGCGGCGCGCGGGTTCATTTCCTCACCTCCGTTCCTGCTTTGCTAGTGAGTGGGAGAAGTTGTGTAATTTTTTCATCCACGATGGTTTTGTCGCGGAGCTGCGGCAGGACTTCACTCATCGTTTCGAGGTAAAGGCGTCGTCGGGTGACATCGGGCGCTTTGAGATACTGGACAAGCACGGCTTGGAAAGCGGTTGCATCGCCGAGCGCCTCGTTCACGCGTTTCAGTTTATAGCCTTCGGCCATGCTGATTTTCTGAGCCGCCTCGCCCTGCGCGCGAGGAACGACTTTGTTGTAGTCGCCGTTCGCCATGTTGATCATCGCTTCGCGGTCTTGCTGGGCCTGATTCACTTCGTTGAAGGATGCCTGCACCTGCTGCGGCGGGTTCACGTTTTTCAACTGCACCTGATCGATGACCAGTCCAAGTTTGTATTCTTTTACCAGCGCACGCATACGTTCGAGGGCTTTGATTTCAATTTCCTGACGCCCGACGGTGATGACTTCATCCACGGTATGATCGCCGACGACTTCGCGCATCGTGGCTTCGGAAAGGTCGCGCAATGTCTGGCCGGGTTCGCGAACGTGGAAACTGAAGAGCTTCGGATCATCCACGTGGTATTGAATGATCCACTCGACGAGCGCGGCGTTGAGGTCACCGGTGACCATGCTTTTTTCGCGCTGAGGATCTTCGCTCGCCTGATTGGGGTTGGTCGCGCCCGCCGTGCCGAATCCGAACTCGAGTTTGAGCTGACGTTTAATCGGGACTGGGATCACTTCATCCACGCCGAAAGGCAGTTTGAAATGCAGGCCCGGTTGCTCGATGGAGGAGTATTTTCCAAAACGCAGCACCACGCCGACGGCATCGGCGGGCACGGTGTAGTAGGTGGAAAGTAGCGCCCAGGCGACGAGCACGATACCGAGGCCGAGCTTGATCCAGCGCGGGTTCACGGGCGGAATGTTGAATTCGATGGTCTGTGGCATGCCGCTCTGTAACACGAGTTCCCTACACGGCAAGCCTCTCGCTGTTATAATTGCAGCGTGACGATGCGGCGGTTCCTCGTATCGGCGACGAATACGCGCATCCGCGAATCCACAGCGAGCCCCCATGGCGTTGCGAATTCGCCCTCGCCGGTGCCGGTTGTGCCGTAGCGAGCGAGCAGTTTTCCTTCGAGCGAAACGCGCGAGAGCCGGCCCGCGCCGTATTCGATGATGTAAAGCGCGCCATCGCCGCCGAGTGTGATGTCGTAGGGCAGGTCGAAAGGAATCGCGCTTTTTCCATCGGCACCCGCGCCGAGGAGGCCGAGGTATTCACCGCTGTCCTTGAAGATGTGGATGCGGTTGTTCACCGCGTCGGCGACGAATACGCGCCCATCGTGCCACACCAGTCCGCTCGCGCGCTGGAACTGCCCCGGCCCCGTGCCCGCGCTGCCGAATTCGCGCAGCCATACACCGTCGCGTGTGAAGACCTGCACGCGGTCGTGCCCGCCGTATTCGCACACGTAGAGATTTTCCGCCGGGTCTTTGCACAGCCCCACGGGATAGATGAATTGCGAAGGGCCGGTGCCCTTTTCGCCGCCGACGGTGTGCAGCACGCGCCCTTGCTGATCGAACCACACGAGCCGCCGGTAATGCGTGTCGCAAACGACGATGCGGTCATCTTTCAACCACACGATGCCCTCGGGTTTTCCAAATTGCACATCGAGCATTTTCCACTGCCGCAGCAGTGCGCCCTTCGCATCGTAAATGAGGATGCGCCCCGCCGTGTCCATGATTGCGAGTTCGTCGTGCGGGCCGGTCGTGAGGCTGCGCGGCGTGGGCTGCACTGCGCCATCGGTCGGGAGCATGAAGGAACTCCACGCCTTCACCTCGATTTTCGCCGGAGTGCCGTTGGGTTTGCAGCCGGTGAAAGCGAGCATCAACAGCGCGAACGCAAGCAGGTGTGTGATGGAGCGGTTCATATCTTGTCGGATGGCCGACTCATGTTGTTGCAACGATTGAGGGCCAAAGGCTCGAATTCATACCAGCCTTGGGCAACGCCCAAGGTATGCTTGCCACCACGAACAAAGGGCTGAAAGCCCGGCCCCATTGTGGCAGATCCGTTGAATGCATGGATCGGGCCTTCAGCCCTCTTGGCGTCTTTGCTTTGAAACCTAGGCCGACGCTCGTTCCTCGCTCTGACCTAGGCTGGCATGGGCAGGGCCTTTGGCCCACGGATGCAGCTTTTGTTTTCATGTCGTTGCGAAAAGCTTCACGGTAATTTTCACCTTCGTATCAACAGCCAGCGCCTGCTCTGGACGATGGAGAAAAGTGCGGGTCGCACCGTCGGCACTGCGCAATTCCGTCTCCGCAAATGCGCCAGAGAAACGCGAAGCAACCACAGTGAGCGGCCCATCCTGCGCAATCACCAAACGCTCCGGCCTCACACAACGCGCACTTGCCAACGATTCGCCGAGCCACGCACGCGCATTGTCGGGCGTGAGCCAGTTTGCCGGGCCGAGACAGCGTGCGAGTTCTTCGTCTGGCGGCTCGTTGTAAAGTTGCGGGATGGAGCCTTGGAAAACTGGCGAGCCTGCGTGGAGACAGATGGCGTGTTCGGCTTCCGCAAGTGCAGTCTCAGGCTGATGCGTTGCAAAAACCAGCGACGCGCCGGTGCTGGCGATGTGTTCGCGAATAACACGCCAGTATTTGCCCACGCGCGCCGAATCCACATGCGCGAGCGGTTCGTCCATCACAAGGACGGGTGCGTTTTGTGCAAGCGCACGGGCGACGGAAAGCCGCGCGCCTTCGCCGAGACTGAGATCGCCAGCGCGGGAAGTGCCGACTTCTGCGAGATCGAACGCAGCTAGCAGTTGCTCCGCTTTCGTCGTGTTCGCGCCAACGAGTGTGAGATGTTCGCGCGTGGTATGCGCGGGCCACAGTCCGTGATCCTGCGGCACCCACGCGAGCGACGACGGCACGTGCGACTCACCCGACATCGGACGCTTGAAACCAACGAGCACTTCAATCAGCGAAGTTTTTCCAGCGCCAGACGGGCCGAGGATTGCCGTGCGCCCGCGCGGGATGTCGAGCGTGACGGGCGCGACGGGCCAGTCCACGACGCCGGAGAAATAGCGGACGTTTGAAATTTTCCAGAGAGGTTCAGTGGGCACGGCGGGCGAAATAGGCGCGCAGGGCGCGATGGGTCAACCAGCAAGCTAGCAGCGGCGCAGCGACGGCGATGAACAAACTCGCCGAAAGCACGGCGCTCTGGCCGTAGTGCATGAGATTAAAAATCCGCACAAACACCGTGGTGAATTGCGGCGGAGCGAGCAGCGTGCTCGCGGTGAAATCGCCGTAAGCCATTCCAAAAAGCAGCAGCACAGCGCCCGCGGCGGGCCCGTGCGAAAGCGACCACATCACCGGGCGCGCTCCCGAATTGCGCGCGATGTGCAGCGCCGTGTCCGCCGTGCCGAGGCGAATCAACACACGCAGCAGCAGCGCGAGCGGCAGCAATTGGAGCGTGAGCACTGCGACCAGCGGCAGCACCGAGCGCCCGACTGCGCCGAGCGGCTGCGCGAGCGCGAGCGTGAAAAGCGAAAGCAGCAGAGGCCCGAGCAATCCCGGCACCGCAAGCGCGAGCGCGAGATGACGTTTTACATTCGTAGCGATCAGCCACGCGAGCAGGGCGCAGACAAAGGCGAGCAAAAGGCTGTGCGCGAGTTCGCCGACGAGCGTGAAATTTTCCATCCACGCCGCAAACCCGCCAAGCCCGAGCCCGAGAACAAAACACGCCGGACCAAAAAGGAAGAGCGCCGGGCCTGCGAAAACTTGGACCAGTGGAAGCAGGCAGCCCGCGCGACTTTCGTGCGACACCTCGCGTGTGCGCGGGCGCAAATGACGGAGGACGCAGAGCAGGGGAATGATCACGGCCAGTTCCACGGCTAGCGCAGGCACCGCAAGTTGCAGTGATTCGTTCAGTGATAGCCCGCCGATTTGCGCATCGAAAAGCCCCACCGTCCAAGTGCGGATGCCCCAGCTCGTCGCGAGGTCAAATTCCTGAAACACGCACAAAAAAACCACGCCCGCAGCGAGCCACGGAGCCGCGCCCAATTCCCGTCCCCACCATCGCCCGCAGCGCACACCGGCGAGCTTCGCACAGTGCCGCGCCCAACTGCCCGGCCCCGGATTTGCGAGCCAAAGCGCAAGCGCAGCGATGGGCGTGAAGCGCACCCACAGCATCGCACCGTAAAAAATTTCACGCGCGACCGAACCCGTCGGCCAGTGCGCGACAGTCGGCAGCCAGCCGTAGCCAGCCAGCATCGTCGGCGTGAAAAAAACCACCGCAGTCGTGGCGAACACCGTCCGCAGCGCACGCGTCGAAAGCCCGCGAAGAAAACCACACGCTGCCAGCGCCGCCAAAACCGCGAGCAGCGCGACCACCGCAGCACGCGCTGTCGCGAGGAGTGTCGGAGTGAGCAGGCTCATCGCAGAGTGTTCATTTCAAATACTCGCTCTTGAGCCATTCGAGACATTCGTTGCGCGCCTTCAGCAAATCCTTGAGCGGCGTGCCGCGTGCGGCGGCGGGGAGAAGCGCGCGCACTTCTTCGGGAATCTGCGCCGTCTCTTTTTCGTCGAGCGTTCCGAGTGGGATCTGGCGTGATTTCGATTTCGCCAGCGCCAGTTCCGTTTTTGCCGAGAGGAGAAAGTCGGCGAGCTTCTTGGCTTCTGCCATCCGCGTCGTGCCGTGGATGATTGCCACGGTGTTTGGGATGCAAATCGTCGCGCCGTTTTCCAGCACCACAGGTTCCGCCGTGACCGCCGCACCGGCATCCCTCGCCTCGAAGTAATCATCCGTATCCGTCCACCCCGCATCGCTCGCGCCCTCGGCGACGAGCGCCTTCACCGCCGCGTTGCCGTTCACCTCGCGCAGTCCGTGTTCGCGCGTGCCGTAGTGCCACGCCTTCATCTGGTCGCCGCCCCACAAGCTCCACAGCACCGCGTAGTGCGTGAGCGTCGTGCCGTAGAGCGGCTTCGCCATCGAGAAACGCGTGAGGTCGTCGTTGAGCGCATCGTTTTTCCATTGAATGTTGGCGCGGTGAATCGTCATGCGCAGCCGCCCTGCAAACCCGCTCCAGCGCCCGTCGTTGTCGCGCCACTTTTCCGGGATGCGCTCCCAGCCCTTCCCTTTGTAGGGCTCCAAAACTCCGCGCTCCGCGAGGTCGAGCGTGCCGAGCAATTCGTTGTTCCAAAAAACATCACAGCGCGGCTTGGCGCGCTCGCGGATGATTTGCTCGGCGAGCCCGAGTGACTTCGTCGCCTCCGTGTCAAATTTCACCACGACCGGAATCCCCGTCCGCTTTTCAAAATCGCGCAGGATCGCCTCGGCAAAAACCGCATCGTGCGCGCAATAAACGACGAGCTTGTCGCGATCGAGCGTCTGCCACACGAGCAGCGACATCCCCAGTAGCAGGAAGAGGATGAGATAACCCTTCGTTCGGCGCAGATCGTTCACGCCCGAGCTTTGGCCAAACTCCGCACGCGCGGAAAGTGGATTCGTCGGCGCACACGCAGTCTTTTGACGAACGTAAGCTCGCGGACGCTATGCTTTTTCCTCTTCGGTGAGCTCTTCGTCGTCTTCCTCTTCCACGTCGGCGAGTTCGAGTTCGTGGTCGCTGAAGAATTTGCGTTTCCGTTTTCCGACGGGGTGGGGGACCAAAGTCATGAAACAGTTTTTGCCAAGCAATTTTGGGTCTGACTCGGCGTGGCCCATGGCTTCGAGATCCTTACGGACGCGGCCCATGAGTTCCATACCGAGTTCTTTGTGGGCCATTTCGCGACCGCGAAACTGGAGAAGAATCCGCACCTTGTTGCCCTTGTCGAGGAACTCCTCGGAGTGGCGCAGCTTGGTTTCGTAATCATGCGTTCCGATGTTCACGCGGAACTTGATCTCCTTCACCTTGCTGGCGGTGTTGTGTTTCTTGTCCTTCTCGTGCTTGGCCAGATCGTATTTGAACTTTCCAAAGTCCACGATGCGGCAGACGGGAGGGATTGCGGTGGCGGCGACTTCGACGAGGTCGAGGCCGTGTTGCTGGGCGGCACGCAGAGCGTCTTGGATTTTCATGACACCGAGCTGTTCCCCGGTGGACGCTACGATCACGCGCACCTCACGCGCGCGAATGCGTTGATTGATCCGAATCTGATTGAGTTGTATGGCGATTTTCAGGTTAGGCCGCTGGCGGTGGAGCACCGGGCGATCTGTGTTGTTCTGGCGTCGCCTTCGCTGCTTCCGGTTTTTACGCCGGGCTGGCAGCGGCTCCAGCCCTCACCCGCGCTGGCGACTTGCGCGGAAGGGGATGCACATTTTTGCGCGCATCCAGTTCGGGATTTACGGGCGAACCCGCTTTGCGGCAAGGGATATTTCTATCCGCCAACAAATGTAACTTACGAATGCTCCCGCTGAATACGCGGCGACATCGAGCAAATCGGCGGTGCCCTGGTGGAGGTAGGTGGGGCCGATCCATTCGGATATGAGCGACCACAGCAGGAGATGGAAGGTGATTTCGCCAGCGCCGGGAGGCCGGTCGCACCTTTCGCTCGCCGTGTGCGGCGCTGGCCGGGTAGCCTCCGCGCATTATGGACAAAGCCGCTAAAAAATTCCTTTTCGAACTTCTCAGCACACCGAGCCCGACGGGCTTTGAAACTCCGGGCCAGCGTGTCTGGATAAAATACATCAGGACATTTTCCGACTGCGTGGAGAATGACGCCTACGGCACCGCATGGGCGACGCTCGAAGGCTCGGCGAAGAAGCCGCGCCGCATCATGATCGAGGCGCACGCCGACGAAATCGGCTACATTGTGAAGCACATCACGAAGGAAGGCTGGCTTCGCATGGATCGCATCGGCGGCAGCGACACGGCGACGGCGCGCGGGCGGCGTCTGGATATCCTCGGCGACAAGGGCACGGTGCGCGGCATCATCGGCAACACGGCGATTCACCTACGCAAGGACAGTCTCGCCGATGAGAAGGCGCCGAAGATTCACGAACTGTATGTGGACGTAGGCGCGACGAGCAGCGCGCAAGTGAAAAAACTCGGCATCCGTGTGGGACACCCGGCGGTGTATTCGGACGCTGCGGAGGAATTCGGCGAAGGTCGTGTGGTGGGCCGCGCGCTGGATAACAGGCTCGGCGGATTCATCCTCGCGCAAGTGATGGCGCGTCTTTCCAAGCGGCAGCCGCGCAGCACAGTCATCGCCGTGAACGCGGTGCAGGAGGAAATCGGCGGACACGGCGCGAAGATGGTGGCGCATCGGCTGATGCCCGACGTGGCCATCGTGCTCGACGTCACGCACTCGACCGACACGCCCGGCATCGAACACGCCGTGCATGGCGAAGTGCGGCTCGGCGGCGGTCCGGCCATCACGCACGGGACGTGCAACCACCCGCAGGTCATTAAGCGTCTTCTCGCCGTGGCGGAGAAAAAGAACATCCCCATCCAGCACGAAAGCTCCTCGCGCTACAGCGGCACGGACACGGACGTGATTTTCACCGTGCGCGAAGGCATCCCGAGTGCGCTGGTAAGTTTCCCGCTGCGCTACATGCACAGCGTCGTGGAAATGTGCGATCTGCGCGACGTGGAGCAGACCATTGAGTTGCTCGCCGCATTCATCGAGAGCGTCGGCGAGCGCGAAGAGTTCGGCGTAAAGCTCTAGGCGATCTGTGTTTTCAACCACGCGCCGAGCGTGGCGCGCTCGCAGGGATCTGCGCTGGGAAAATCGGCCATGCGTCCGATGCGTCCGTCTTTCCACACCCATGCGCGAGGCTGGAATGGGCCGACTTTTCGCGGGTCGCTCCATGTATGGATGGCGAGCAACCGTTCGTTGAGCGCGGCGGCAAGATGCGCGGGGCCGCTGTCCACGCTGGCGACGAATTCCGCGCGGCGAAGCAGCCAGCAAAGTTCGGGGAGCGTGGTGCGGCTAAGGAGGTTTACGAGATTTCCGAGTGTTGGAAATGTGACGTCGCCACTGCCGACGACGACAACCGGCATGGGCGCGAGCGTGCGACAGATGTCCGCGACTTCGGCGACGGTGAGCGATTTTCCCACGCCGCGTGCGAAAGGGTGTAGAACGACGAATCGTTCCGGGACGCCCGCTGGCGCAGAGCCGGCGGGGAGCGGCCATTCGAGCGTGGAGGTGTCGCAGCCGAGGGCTGTCGCGAGCGCGAGATAGCGCGTGATGGCGTGGACTGGCGCGCTGCGCGGCGGCACGGGCACGACGCGGTGGTGGAGCAGGCTCGCGCCTTCACGCGAGTCGGATGTGCCCCAGCTTTCGCCGCCTGCACGACGCGCAATCAAAGCGCTGCGAAAGAGCCCTTGAAAATCGAGCACGAGATCCGGCTGCGCCCGTTCGCGGAGCTCGCGCATCCACCCTGGAAAGCGCAGCCAGCCGAAGAGTCCGCCGAGTTGTTTGCGGGGAAACTCGATCACATCGTTCACGTAGGGATTTTCGCGCAGCAACGGCGCCCACTCGGGATTTACGAGCCAGCTCAGGCGTGCCTGCGGCCAGTGACGTTTCACGCTCGCGACAGCAGGCAGCGTGTGGACGATGTCGCCGAGTGAGCTGGGCTTGATGACGAGGATGGAGCGCGGTGTGACCAATCTATCTGGCTGTTTGCCGCAGCGCGGCGGATGGCGTCAGCGTCCTTCTGCGAGCCGGGCCGCAAGTCGCTCAGGCAGGCCCGCGTCGCGAATTTTTTGCTGCGCTGTTTGGATGTCGTATTCGAGGCGGCGAAGTTCCGCATAACGGTCGAGAGCATGGTAAATCACGTAGGATACACGCCAGTCGTTGTCCCTCGGCTGACCGACGCTGCCGATATTGATGAAGTATTTTCTGCCG
>CAMBOD010000038.1 GCA_945868985.1 Prosthecobacter debontii
CCGCGGCATGAAGCAGCGGCTGTCGCTGGCCCGCGTCCTGCTGCATGAGCCCGACCTGCTGCTGCTCGATGAGCCGGCCAGCGGCCTCGACCCGCGCGCCCGCATCGAACTGATGGAAATTTTGCAGGAGCTGAAACGCCTCGGAAAAACCATCTTCATCAGCTCGCACATCCTCAGCGAACTGGCCGAACTGTGTGACTCCGTGACCATTCTCGATCGCGGCTCGGTAAAATACACCGGCTCCATGCGCGGCCTCATCGCCAACGACGGCGCGGACGGCGCCTACGCATTCACACTCACCGCCGAGCACCCGCCGCTCGTGGAGGCACTCAACTCCATCTCCGGAGTGAAGAGCGTTCAGCAAAACGCGCCCGGCGAGCCGCGCTACAGCGTCACGTTTGAAAAAGAGCAAATCACTCCGAATGCCCTGCTCTCCGCCGCGCTGTCGAGCGGCGCTCAGATCGTCAGCTTCACCGAGGACGTGAAGCATCTGAATCAGGCATTCATGGATCTCACCGAGCCCGGCGTGCGACCGGAATAGCAAAGCCATGCTCAGCCGCTTCCTGCCACTCATCGCTCTTTTCAGCCGCGCCGTTCGCGACGAGGTGCGTGGAAAATTCCCGCCCATCATCCGCGCCACAGCCGCGCTGTTTTTGCTGCTGCTTGTCGGGATCAGTCAACGCACCTTTGAATATCAGTCCGCTGCCGGGCAGGGATTGCTCATGATGATTGCGATGGTGAATTTTTTCGGCCTCACGCTCGTTGGACTTGGCTCATTCTGCTCAGCCATCACAGAAGAAAAGGAGGAGGAGACGCTCGCTCTACTGCGCATGACACGGCTCAATCCGCTCGCCATTTTGCTCGGCAAGAGCACCGCGCGCTTTGTGGGCGGGCTGCTGTTTCTCGCGGTGCAGATTCCCTACACCATGCTCTGCGTCACGCTCGGCGGCGCGGCGCGCGATCAAATCCTGCGCGTGTATGCCGTGCTCGGCGCGTATCTCTTTTTCCTCTGCAACCTCGGGCTGTTTTGGTCCGTCATCTGTCGCAGCACCTCGCGCGCAGTATCGCTCACTTTCTTATGCGGGATACTATTTTACATCGTGCCGTGGTTTATCGCCGGAAGCCTGCTGCTCGGAAGTTTCACCGGTGGTCCAGTCTCGACAAATCTGGGACTGTTTGAGCGAGGCATCAAATTTATCATCAGTTCAAACCCGCTCGGCGACATAGCCGGCACTATCTTTAATCGCGCAGGAGGAATGCTTCCTTTTGCCTCAGACTCCCTCCCATTTCACCTCGTTGGCGGCGTGATTTTCTTCCTACTCTCATGGGCGCTCTTTGATCGGTTTTGCAGCAGCGCGGGCGAGGCGGCTCCGCTTAAGCGCAAATTGACGGGCGGCTCCGCTAACGGCCTCCGCATGGCGCGCCCTTGGTGGCTGGCGATTGCCTGGAAGGACTTCCATTTCATCACCGGTGGAAAGAAGGGCATGTTCATCCGCCTGGTGCTTTATGTGATCTTCATCGGCGGAATTTGCGCTTGGTCCAGTAACAACAGATACGGCAATGGTCGCCTCGAATACGGAGATATCGGAGTCATCATCCGCTGGTCGGCGCTGATTTTATTTACCGCTGAATTTCTTTCGGTTTCTACGCGCATCTTCGGCGTCGAGAGAAAGCGGCAGACACTCGGCAGCCTTTATCTTCTACCGACAAGCCCCGCGCGCATCGCGTGGCAGAAATTACTCGGCTGTGCTCTCAGCCTTCTTCCCTTGCTTGTTCTATGGCTGGTTGGCGCATGGATGCAGGACGAATACGTCTGGTTGCATCATAGAATTGATGCTGAGACTGTCCTCGTTTCGGCGCTCACCATCATTCACTATTTGTTCGTCGGCACTCTGACGGCCTACATGTCCCTGCGGATGCGCCGCGCACCGCTCATCACAGCACTGATCATTCTCGGCGCGTCGGATTTTCTCTCAGCAATAATGATTGGTGGTAACCAAGGTGAAAGCTGGATGGTATTCCAGACTTTCGCGCTAGCTATCACCACCATCGTCCTCGCCATCCGCATCCCCGGAAAAATCGCAGACTGCGCGGCTGCTGAGTGACAATGCGCGCGCTATTCGCCCTTTTCATCCGCAGCCTCCGCGAAGATTTGCGCGCCCGTCTTCCGCCCATCCTGCGAGCGGCGCTAGTGCTGCTGATCCTGCTCATCGTCGGGGCAAACCAGCGCAAGTTTGGATGGAGCGGCGCGCCGGGGCGTGAGTTTCTCGGGATGCTGATGATGCTGAATCTCGCCTTCATCGGCGTCGCCGCACTGAGCATTTTCCCCTCAGCCATCGCGGAGGAAAAAGAGGACGGCACGCTCACTCTGCTGCGCATGACGAACCTCAACCCGCTCTCAATCCTGCTCGGAAAAGGAGCCACGCGCCTCATCTCCGCGCTGATGCTCCTAGCGGCGCAAATTCCCTTCACCATGCTCGCGGTGACACTCGGCGGCGTGACGATGACGCAAATCCTCCACGCCTACGCCATCCTCGGAGCGACGACTTTTTTCCTCTGCAACCTTGCGATGCTCGCCTCCGTCTATTGCCGCACCGCGACGCGCGCAGGCTTTCTCACCGGCGTCATCGGCGGCGTGCTCTATGCAGCGCTGCCCTTCATCTGCGCGATTACTTCCTTCGGACGATGGAGACCAGGGAGAGCGACGACTGGCGAACTTTGGGAAACGATCAGCAACTACATCCTCGAGGCGAATCCTGTGTGGGCGATGGGGAATTTACTGCTCGATTACCGGCGCAGTTCTTTTCTTTCCAATCAAGTGTGGATCAGCCTCGGCGCGGGGACGCTCTGCTTTCTCCTCGCATGGCTGATCTTCGACCGCTACTGCGCGACCGCCGAGACAGCACCGGGGCGCGTGAAGAAAGCCAAAAACGGAAAGCCTCGCCGCTGGGCGCATGTAAGCCGCCCATGGCAGCGCCTCCCGCTCGCGTGGAAGGATTTCAACTTCATGGCAGGTGGCCGCTTCGGCTTTTACCTCCGGCTGTTCCTCGCGGGCTTGATCCTACTCGGTGCTTTCGGCATTGCATGGAAATCCTATCAGCAGAATTTGGAATGGGCTGCGACAAACTCCCGCTACTCCCCTGACTACTATAGCAAAGCCAGCATTGACGCCCGTTTTTGGGAACTGTTCTCAGTGATCGCAATCATTCTTGCCGGGTGGATCGCCGCGCTCGAACTTCTGCTCATCACTGGGCGAATTTTCGGCGCGGAAAGACGAAATCTCACCCTCTCCAGCCTCGTGGCCCTGCCGTGGAGCGTTGGTAAAATCATCCGGCAAAAGATCCTCGGCTGTCTCGCCGTGCTGCTCCCGTGGGTCATCCTCGCCGCCATCGGTCTCGCACTCAATTTCCGCGAAATCTGGGACGATATAATCCGGGAAATCACCAACCAGACAGCCTATTACGGGCAGGGGGGAGGTATCCGCATACTCTCCTCCATCAGTGTGATTTGCTACGTCTGCACACAGGCCCTGCTCAGCCTTACCGTCTTGGTTTGGTTCTCGCTGCGTATCCGGCGCGGCGCGCTCCCCGCGACCATAGCAACAATGACTGTTGTGAATGTGATTTTCGGAATCACGGTGGAAGTTTTCGGGAGAAACAGGAGCGATGAGACCGCAATCCTTCTCATCGGCTTCACCCTCTCCCTCATCGCACTCATCGCGATGTGCCGGAAAACCCACCGCCGCATCCAACTCGCCGCCGCTGAAGATTAGCGAGTGATGAGTGCTCCAGTGGCTTGCTGGTTCCAGCCGAGCGCAGCGACGAGGGCGCGGGAGGCGGATTGGCGTTCGAGGGCGTCGGTGGCGAGGACGACTTGCAGGAGTGCTCCTGCGCCGATGGCTTCACCGAGGAATTCTTTCGCGACGAGTTCGCGAGGGGCAGGCGATGTTAAGTGACGCGCGGCGGCGGAACGAAGCAGAGCGTCCACCCATGTTCCATTTGCGCCGCTGGCGAAAATATCCACGCCTCCATCAGGCTTGAGCGCGGTGAAGACGCGATCCAGCGCAGCGGGGGCTTCGCGGCGGGAGATGAAACTTTCGCCGGGATGGGATGCGATTTTTGCGCGACGACCATCGTGGCCGAGCAACACAGCTGCCGCACCTTCGGCAAGCAACGCGCCTTTTCCCGGACGCGCGAGCCGCCAGTCGCGGTGCGCTTCGATGAGCGCCCAGTCGAGTTCCTCGGCGGCGACTACGAGGACGTGATCCGCGTCGCCGAGTTCGAGGAGTTGTGTGCCGAAGTGCAGCGCCTGCAAGCCGACCGTGCCATCGCCGACGAGCGTGTAAGTCGCGCCGTCCACACCGAGCATCGCGGCGAGATGGCTGGCGGGGGCGTTGTAAACCGTCTCGGGGAAAAGCATCGGGCTCGCGGTGTTCGCGCCCTGTTTCACGATCTGCTCGTAGAATCGTCGCGTGTATTGCACACCGCCGCTCGATACACCGAAGACGATGGCGAGCCGCGATTTTTGTGCTGGTGTAAACTCGCTGCCGCTATCCGCAAGCGCGGCTTTCCCCGCCGCAGCCGCCAGCAAACTGATCGCGCTCGAACGCCGCAGGCGCGGTTCGCGACCGAGGTGCGCGGTGTATTCCGCTGGCACCGGAGCTGCGCAGAGCTTGCGACCTGTTTCGGGATTCGTGACTTCGACAACCGCCGCTCGCTCGCCTGCTTCGATACGACGCCAGATCGTATCGAGATCGCCACCGAGCGGAGTGACACAGCCGATACCAGCGATGCGCACGCTCATCCCCTCACCTCCTCGATGACCACGCTCGCATTCGTGCCGCCAAAACCAAACGAGTTCGACACCACGCAGCCAACTCGCGCGTCGCGTGCGGCGTTGGCGACGATGTTCAGTTCCCACGCCGGGTCTGCTTCGCGGTAGTTGATATTGGGCGGGAGAAACTGCCCGCGCAGTGCGAGCACGCTGAACACAGCCTCAATCGCACCCGCCGCGCCGAGCGAGTGGCCCATCATTCCTTTCGTCGAACTCACCGGCACGCGTGCGCCGAAAATCTTCGCGATGGCCGCACCTTCGCTCGCGTCGTTGAACGGCGTCGCCGTGCCGTGAGCGTTGATGTAGTCCACTTCACCGGGCGAAAGCGCGGCATCTTCGAGCGCGCGGCGCATCGCCATCTCGGGGCCGATGCCGCTCGGGTGCGGCTGCGTGAGATGGTGGTTGTCCGTCGAGATGCCGTAGCCCGTGACCTCCGCGAGAATCGTCGCACCACGTAGCTGCGCACTTTCCAAATCCTCCAGCGCAAGCACCGCCGCTCCTTCGCCGAGCACAAGACCGCTGCGTGTTTTGTCGAAAGGCCGCACTCTGTCCGTCGTCGCTGCTTGGAGTGAATCGAAGCCTACGAAGACCAACTCTGAAATCGCATCGTAGCCGCCGCACAACACGCGCCGGTATTTCCCCGAACGCACAAGACGAAAAGCATGACCGATAGCGTTGGAGCCGGACGCGCAGGCATTCGCGATAATCTGCACCGGCACGCGAAAGCCTCCTGCTTCCATGGCGTCGAGCGCAGGTTTCTGCGGCTGGTAATTTGCGAGCCAGCGAGCGCGTTCTTTCGGTCGCCGCCGCTCGACCTGCGCACGATAGAACTGCTCTCCAAACGACATCCCGCCGCTCGTCGTCCCGATGATCATGAAATCCGGCGCAAACGCCGCATCCGCCCGCAACGCCTCACGCGTCGCACCAATCATCATCCTGCTCGCACGATGCAGCCCCTTCGACATTCCGAATACGTCATCCTTCATTATCCCGACCTGTCCTGCCGATTTCGAGCGGCACTTCGTCGTGTCGAATACAGTCACCGGCGTAACGCAGTCGCGCGCCTCGCGGAGTGCGCTCTCATTTTCCACCACTCCAAATCCGAGTGGGCTGACAATGCCGACCGCCGTCACAGCGACGCGGCGGGCATTGGAATGTGAGCTGGTTGTTCGAGGCACTGCCGGACGTTACGCGCAGCGGCGTGCACAAGGCAACTGCGGGAGATGTTCAGCGAGAAGTTGGCAAGCGATGAGCAAAGCCCTATGTCCGGCGCGATGGAAAACGAAGACAACCGCGAAACGACCGCACAGCGACAGTCCATGATCCATCGAATAATGTGGTTCTTCGCAGGCGCAGGCATGAACTATCTGCTGATCGCGACCCCGTTCAAATACCTGAGATACAACCATCCTGACTGGCCGATACTGTTGGTTTCGGCGTGCAGCGTAGGGGTAAGCACGACGTTCTTCTTTTTTTGGAATTACTTCGTCAATTTCCGCACCGATTCACGCAAGCGCGACGCCTTCGCCCGCTACCTCACGGCGGTCATCGTGCTCGGTCTCATTTCCACGGGTTTGCTGGCTGCTTTCAAGCATTTCAATGTCCTCAAACTGCGATCTTTTCCCCTCGATCTTGATGTCGTGGTGCTTCAACTCTGCTTCGGCCCGTTGAAATTTCTCGTCTATCACTTTTGGGCGTTTCCCGTGGCCAAGAAGTGAACAGGAGTTGCCGCACCTCACGCCAACCGACTATGGCTGTCTCCATGTTGCGCACGATCCTTCTCGCCGCCGTCCTCGTCTTCACCGCCGAAGCCGCGCCTCTACCACAGGCACGGGCCAATGCGCTGCGTGAACAATTTCAAAGCCGCCAGCGCGAGACGAAAACGTGGTCGGCAAGTTTTACACAAACCGTCGCGATGCCGGGAATGCGCGAGCCTGTCGTGAGCACTGGCACGCTGGCGTATCGCGCACCGGAGCAATTGCGGCTCGATTTTTCAAAGCCTGCGGATGAGTTCATTCTCGCGTTGGGCGATCAGCTTTTTGTGCAAAAGGCGGGGAAAAAGCCCGCGCTCAAGTCGCTGAGCGGCGACAATGCTGGAAAACCCTTTCAATCGTTGCTCGGCTTGCTGCGCGGCAAGCCGGTCGAGGAGGAAGCTTACACGCCGGAAGTTTCGCGCGAAGACGGGCGCTACATCGTGTTGCTCACGCGCAAGGCGGATGCCCCGGGCAAAATGCCGAAACGCATCACGAACTCGATTGATGTGGAGTCGCTCGAAGTGCGCGAGGTAATTGTCGAACTGCCGAATGGCGGCACGCTCAGCTATCGCTTCGACGAAATCGCGCGCAACCGCCCGCTGGATGCGACCCGTTTCGCAGCACCCGCGATGCGCTGACGCATCCTTGCGCTTGTCACATTCACGCTGCCGACTAGTGTCGCCGCAGATAATGAGTCAACGTTCAGACAACATTGGCGAGGTGCCAACCAACAACGACACGATGCAGGTCGCAACGCGCCTGCTGGGGCGAATCCGTAGTGAGCTGCTGGAACTCGACGGCACGTTCGGAGTGGATTCGGATCTTTTCGCAGCGGGCCTTGATTCGATGGCCATCATGCAACTCGTCCTCATGCTCGAAGACGAATTCAACGTGAAGCTGCCCGACTGCTCGATCACGCGCACGACTTTCGCCACCGCGCGCCAGATAGCCGAGGCCGTAGCCACGGCCCGCGCGCAATCCTGATGTCCGTGACGCAGGCCGGACGCACGGAGTTGAGCGGTGCTGACTGGTTTCTCGTCAGCGTCGAACAAATGATGCGCGCCGCCGGACAGGGCGAGCACGCCGGACTCACCGTGCTGCGGCTCGGGCCGGGTTTTAAAATTGATGCACTGCGCGCCGCCCCCGCACGTCTTGCCGAAGCGAGCCCCATCGCCGCCGCACGCCTGCGCAAACCGATCCTCGGCGTCCCACGCTGGCAGTGGAATGAAAACGCACATGCCAATTTCCCGGTAAGCGAAGAGCGCGGAGCATGGGAAAATGTGGGCGTTGATTTGCTAAATGCGACGCCTGAATCGCCAGTAAAGTTTGTCGTTCTGCCGGAAGCCGATGGACGCGTGACGGTGCTCGTGCGCTGGCGGCATGGTTTGCTGGACGGCAAAGGCGTGGAGCTTTTTCTCGCCGAGATCGCGCGACTAGCTGACGAAAAGGCCGAACCATCGCGCGAAAACTCATGGGGACCGCCTGCGCCGCGCACGCAGGGTTGGCGGGCGTTTGCACGTGAGGCAGAGAAATTCAAAGACCACTTTTACGAGCTGTCCAAACTCGGCATCCGTTCATTGGGCGGCACAAAGGCGAAAGCAGCCGAAGCGCGATTTTTTGTGGAAGAATTTAGCATCGAGGAAACCGCCCGCATCGCTGCTCGCGCGGAAGAGGTCACGCACGGTGTTTTTCAAATGGGCTGGTTTCTTTCCGCAACGATGCGGATGCACCTCGCCGTGCTGGAGCGACGCGGAGAAACCGCAGAGTCGTTTCAATCCGGTTGCGCAGTGCAGCAGCGTAAACGCGGTGCACGGCATCCGATTTGGCAAAATCAAGTCTCCCAGCTTTTTTTCCACATGCTCCCGCCAGAACTCGCAGACCACGCAAGCGCGGCGCGGCGACTCAACGAACAATTCGGCGAGCAGACACGCCAGCGGCTCGATGCGGCGTTTGCGGCGATGACGCGGCTTTTCCGGCGACTGCCGTCACGCTTGTATCTACGCATGTTGCTGCGCAATTCCGGCGGTCATCTCACTTCGTTTTTCTTTTCACACACCGGCGAATTCCTGCCGGAGTGCAAGACGTTCTGCGGCGCGGCGGTGGAGGATGGCTGGCACATTCCCTCGGTGAGCCAGCCGCCGGGCACCGGTGTATTTTTTAGCCAGCGCGGAGGAAAACTCGCCGCCACGATCTCTTGGCGGGAAGGATCGATCAGCAACAAGGAACTGGAACTGATGCGCTCGAAGATGCGGGAGGATTTGCTCGGAATATGAAGTGCGATGTGCTCATCCTCGGCGGCGGCGGCGCAGGTATCGCGGCGGCAGTTTCCGCAGCGCGGGCGGGCGCGCACACGGTGCTCGTCGAACGCCATGGCGCTCTCGGCGGGATGGCGACTGCGGCACTTGTTCATTCAGTTTGCGGACTTTACCTGCTGCGCACAGAACCGGGCGCGTTGCTCGCGAATCGCGGACTGCCGGAGGAATTTGCCTCACGACTTGTGCGAGCAGGTGCCTCGGCGGGACCAGTGCGAATGGGACGGCTCGATGTGCTGCCACATTCACCACCGGGATTTGCTGCAGTCGCCGATGCACTCACAGCAGAATGCAAGGAACTTGATGTGCGACTTCACACGGAACTGTTCGCTGCGCACGGCAGCGGTAGCGTAGAGGCTGTGGAACTGTTCTGTCGAGGCACTCGCATGACGCTGGAGCCGCGCGTCATCGTGGATGCGAGCGGTGACGCTGTGCTCGCCTCGCTCGCAGGTGCGGGCACCGAACAAGCAGAGTCCATTCATCTCCAGCGGCCCGCTTTTATTTTTGCGCTGCACACGGCGGAAGTCGTAGCGCTAGGCGACGAGGGGCGCATTCATATCGCACACCAAATCGCGGAGGCAGTTCGTGATGGTCGGCTGGATCGCGGAGCACTCGGGGCGCAGTTCCGCACGACTGGTCGCGGCTCGGAGGTGTATGTGACGGTGGATCTCGCAGGGTCGGAAAACTTCGACCCAAATTCACCTGCTCATTTATCCGCACTCGAACGCACAGGACGCAAAATCGCCGTGGAATTGTTCTCTTTCCTCCGTGCAAATCACGCGGCGTTTGCTCGCGCAGAGCTGGCGGCTTTTCCAGCGCGTGTCGGGATTCGCGAGAGTCGGCGCGTGCGTGGTGAAATCACAATCACCGCTGACAATGTGCTGCATGGCACCGAAACACCCGATGTGGTCGCACTCGGAACTTGGCCGATGGAGTTGCGCGAAAAGGCGACGGGGCCGCGCTGGCGTTTCCCGGATGATAATCGCCCGACGCAAATCCCGCTAGGTGCATTGAAAGCGGCGGGAGTGGATAATTCATGGACCGCGGGACGCTGCATTTCGTGCGTGCATGAAGCGCAGGCTGCGCTGCGGGTGATTGGAACGTGCTTCGCCACAGGACAGGCAGCAGGCATTGCGGCAGCATGGCAGGCAAAACACGGGCGGCCACCAACGGCTGCGGATGTGCGGGCGCAAATTGAAACTTTGAACGGAGGCGAAACATGGCTTTGAACGTGACGGATCTTGTCGCCGCACGCGCCGCCGAAGAACCCGGTCGCGCAGCTTTGCTTCACGATGGGCAGATGTGGACGTATCGCGATTTGCTCACGCGTGCGGATGCGATTGCAGAACGTCTGCGTGATATGCTTCGCGG
>CAMBOD010000039.1 GCA_945868985.1 Prosthecobacter debontii
CGAGCGCGCACAACTCGGTCTCCAGCGCGTCGAGGTGGCTGTCGTTCAGCCGCTGGAGCGTGGTGATGAGGCCGGTCTGCGCGAAGTCGCTCATGGCCGCACGATGGCGGTGACGCTCGCCTGCGTGAAGGTGCGGCGCGCGACTTCGCGGACTTGATCGAGCGTCACGGAATCCACGCGCTCGCGCAGGCCGCGATAGTGCGCGTGGCCGAGACCATAGAGTTCGTCGAGCGCGCAACTGAACGCGAGGGCGTCGTTGCTTTGGTTGCGAATGGCCTGTGCGCCGAGGAGTTTTTCCTTCGCACGAGCGAGTTCGCTTTCGTTGAGACCGTCAGCGGCGAGCTTGGCGATTTCGTCGCTCAGCGCGGCGCGCACCTCGTTGATCTTTGCCGGGTCGGTGCCGAGATAGAATGAGAACGCGCCACGAGCGAGGCCCATGAAATTGCTGCTGCCAACGAAGTAGGCGAGGCCCATTTCCTCGCGGATGCGGTTGAACAAACGCGAGCCGAGGTCGCTGCACGCCTCGTCAATCAGCTCCAGCGCGACGCGGTCGGGCGAAAAGAAATCCGCGCCGGGAAAACCGACCATGAGAACGGCCTGAGCCTTTGGCTTGGCCTCCACGATCTCGCACGATTCGGTGAGCGGAGCGGGCTGCGGGAGTTTTTGAAAAAGCGGCGCACCGGCGGGCAGCGCATCCAGCGCGTGCTCGACGAGGGCTTTCACCTCGTCCGCGCGCACTGCGCCGAAGATGGCGAGGACGCCATTCGCGCCGCAGAAGACGCGGTCACGGCAGGCGATGAGATCGTCGCGCGTGATGGCGCGCACGGAGTCCGGCGTGCCGAGCGAGCGAAGTGCGAAGGGATGCGCGCCAAACAAACGCGCACGCAGGAGATTTCGAGCGACGCTCGTCGGCTCCTCCTCGTCGGCCTTGATGCTGGCAAACTGCGCTTCCTTTTCACGTGCGATGGCTTTTTCCGGAAACGTCGCGTGACGCAGCACATCGGCGAGCAAGTCAAGGCCGAGTGCGAAGTCCGGCTGTAGAACGCGCATACTGACGCTCACCGAGTTGTTGCCCCCTTCGCTGCCGATGCTGCCGCCGACCGACTCGATCTCCTCGGCGATTTGCTCCGCGGTGCGCGTGGTGGTTCCTTTCAAAAGCGTGCGAGAGAGCAGGCGCGTGATGCCGTTGTTCGCGCTCGTCTCGGCGAGAAGTCCGGCCTGAAACGTGACGACCATCGAGACGAGCGGCAGACGCGCATCCTCGCGGACGAGCAGGCGCAGCCCGTTTTTCAAAGTGAACATCTCCGTGTCGCTAACGACGTCAGCGCTGTCGCGTGCGACATTGCTGGCTGGCGCGCCCTTGGGGTTCAACGAGGAGATGATGAGATTTTTCGTTGTGAAATATTCACGGGCGACGCGGCGGAGATCGTCCGGCGTGATGCGCTGTGCAGCCGCGAGGTAGTCGTGCGTGAAAGTAAGGCTGCGTGCGTAAAGCCAGTTCGTGCCGAGGTCGCTCGCCTTGCCGCGCATGGTGGTGAGCGCACTGATTTGGTGGGAGAGAAACTGGCGGCGTGCTTTTTCCAACTCGGCGACGGTAACTCCGTTGGCCTGGACCTCCGCGATGAGCGCGAGCACTTCGCGCTGAACGGCGTCGCGTTTGCCGGGATCGAGAATCGCATCCACGCCGAAAAGTCCGGCGCTCGCGGGCGTGTAGCACCACGCATCAATGCTGTGGACGAGGCTCAGCTCCTCGCGCATGCGGCGGTAGAGCGGCGCGCTGCGTCCGCCGCCGAGGACGGTCGCGAGCAAATCGAGCGCGGGCAGATCGGGATGTGTGATTTCCGGCACGTGCCACGCGAGGGCGAAGCGCGTCAGCACAGTCTCGAACTCGCTGTGTTTCTCGCGACGACCAAGCTGCGCTGGCTCGCGAGGCACGAGCACATCCGGCAGCGCGCGGCGCGGGTGCTTTTCAAAAAACGCGGTGAACTGTGTGTGTATGGCATCCGCATCCACATCGCCGACGACGATGAAGAACACATTGTTCGGCGCGTAGCGGGCACGGTAGTAGGCGACGAGGTCATCGCGCGTGATTTGGTTGAAGACATCGAGATGGCCGATGACGGGATATTTCAGCGGGTGCGATGCGAACGCGGTGGCGAAGATTTGTTTCCCGGCAACGCTGTCGGGATCATCGTCGCCCATCGCAAACTCGCGCCGAATCACCTCGCGCTCTTTTTCCAACTCATCCGCGGGGAGCGTGGAATTCATCAGCGCATCGGCGAGCAAATCGAGCGACGCCTCCACGCCGCGCGCCGGGACATCAATCCAATACACGGTGCGGTCGAACGACGTGTAGGCGTTGATGTAGCCGCCGTGGTCCTGCACCGAGCGCGCGAAATCCTGCGATGCGCGAGTCGGCGTGCCTTTAAAAAGCATGTGCTCCAGAAAGTGCGAGAGCCCCGCGCCGAGCCATTCGCCTTCGTGGATGCTCCCGGTTTTCACCCATGCCTGCACGCTCGCAACGGGCGCAGACGCATCTTCCTGCACGATGAGTTCGAGGCCGTTTGGCAGGGTGAAAGTGCGGGCGGTGATGGCAGGCAGTGCGAGTTCAGTCATGAGAGGGCGGTGGAAATGGCACGACTGCCCGCTGCGAGCAAGGATGCACCGCGCTGTGGCAAAAATCATTCATCGCCCGCTGGCGGCCACGAGTGCGGAAATGCGTTGTATTTTCCCGGCGTAAATCGCGAACCAGTCTTCCGGGAGACGCGCGCTCCAGTTGTCGGCGGCGACGGTGCCGGGGACGTTGAATCGCTGGTCGGTGCCGAGTAGGTCGGTGATCATCACGATGGCGAAACGCGAGCGGCTGCGGAAAAGCGCCGCGATGAGTCGCTCGTGGACTTCGTCGAAATCCATAATGTGTGGGACTTCAAAACCGGCCCATGCAGCGAGGCGGCGGGCTTCGCGCCATGCGTTGTCGCGCTCGGCGGCGAGGCGCTCAGGTTCTTCGAGCGCGGCAGCGATGATGGACATCCAGCGCGTCCACATCGCACGGAGCGGCTCGTGATCGTGCGTGGCATAGGTGGCGATGCTGCACGGCGTGTAATCCGAGCCGGGAGTGAGTCGCGAATCGGGTTCGTTTTCCCACTGCGGCACTTTGAAGCCGGGGATGCCCAGCGAGAGCAGACTCGGTCGCACGTAATGCGGAACGGTGCCGAGGTCTTCGCCGACGAGCGCAGTCGGGCCGACTTCACTTTGCAGGACGCGGAGAAATTCCTCACCTTGCGCGCGATTCGCGGCGCAGTGCTCCGGGGAATCGTCGGCGTGCTCGATGTAGTGAGGGAGTTCGCCGCCCGTGCGCACCAAGGCTTCCTCGATGGTGAGCGGGGCGAATTCTGCATTGCGCTGCGGACGCCACGGAAAGCCGTAGATGCGATAAAAGCCAAGCACGTGGTCTATGCGGAAAAGGTGAAACGCTTCCTCGATTTTGCGCACACGCTGCCGCCACCACGCAAAGCCGCTCGCACGATGCGCAGGCCAGCGGTAAAGCGGGACGCCCCAATTTTGCCCCCAGCGCCGGGTGAATTCATCGTCCGCAAACGCAGGCTCCGGTGGCGCACCACCGGACCAATCGAGGTCGAACAACTCCGACTGCGCCCACACGTCCGCACTGTAGAAATTCACGCCAAACGGCACATCACCCATCAGCACGACACCATGCTCGCTGGCGAACTGACGCGCCTCACGCCATTGCGTAAAAGCGATCCACTGCACGTATTGAACGAAGCGGATCTCCTGCGCGATTGCCGAGCCATTTCGCTGCGAGGCCAGCCATTTGCGCGCAGCGGAAAACGAGCACACCTCCGGCGGCCACTCGTCCCACTGCTCGCTACCGTGACGTTCTGCTAGCACGCGAAATAGCGAGTAGGCATCGAGCCAAGCGGACTCGGTTTTTACAAAAGCGGCGAACTGCCGTGCGCGCGTGTCATTGGCCTCCCAGTGCCGCTCGGTGAAATTCGCAAAGGCCCGCAGAAGCAGCTTGCGCTTAGTCGCTTTCACCACGCGCCAGCGCACAGGCCCGGCGCTGATGGACTCATTGTGCTCTGCGATTTCAGAAGGCTGGAGGTCGGGCAGCGCCGTGAGGTCAATCGTCGTCGGCTCGATGGCGACGGAGCTGATTGCATTGTAGGGGCTGTGGTCCGCGCCCGTTTCATTCACAGGCAAAAGCTGCACACATCGAAAACCGTGCGCCGCCGCCCACTCGATAAATCCACGCAGCGCGCCAGTGTCGCCGCACCCAAAATCATTTTCGCTCCGCAGCGCGAAAAGCGGCGTGAGAACTCCTGCGACTGCTTGCTCAGATACGTTGTCCATCTTGTTTAAATTCCCGATTGCCGAAATGAAAACACCACCCCGGCATCGCGTTTATTCCGCGTAAGAGCGAACCCTGTTCATCCAACCCTTCAGCCAGCGCGACTCATCGTTTTCCGCATTCTTCACGCGGCGAGTCAACACGCGAGCGGCGGATTCGCTGAACGCACGGCACGGCGAAACATCCTCCGCCATTCCCTCGATGACTTGCAGCAATCCCCAGCCTTCGCCTTTGTAGCGTTCCTTCGGATTCGTGCCTTCGCCTTTGAAATTTACGTAGTCAATCAGCGCAAACGTCCCCTTCCCGCTCGCAGCAAGCCGCTCGAAATTCCTCCGCACCGCATCACGTTTCGACGCAGGCGCAGCGGCGAGCAACTTCGGCAACGCAGCCTCCATCCGCTGAGCAAGGAAACGACTTTGCAAACGCACCGTGCCCGCCAGCAACTCGCGCAACTCAGTCAGCCGCGCACCGCGCATGTCGGCGTTAAATTCCGCACGCGTAGCCCAGGGGCACTCACCACGCAGCCACGCGGGAACCTTCACGCCATTCGCCGCAAGGAACTGCACCAGCCCCGGAAAACTTTCTTCAAACGGCCCGCTCACGCCTTTGGGATACCAGATGAAATGCCCGATCCCGAGCGACGGAAAACCCTCTCCCGAATTCCACGAAGTCAGCCCGTCGCGAGTCCCCCCACATTCATTCTGCCACACACGATGACCGATGGATTCCAGCTCTTTGTCCGAAAGAGCCAAAGCATTCGAAGCGGTGAAAAGACCGAACGACAGCGCGAAAACAAGAGAGCGAATCATTCCCTAAGCTACGCGACTCCGAGCCCCTCGTGCAATCCACGGAAAAAAACCCTTGCGTGTTTGGAGCACACTCGCCTACTTTCCTTGCCTCAGTAATGCGGGCGTAGCTCAGTTGGTAGAGCATCTCGTTGCCAACGAGAATGTCGAGAGTTCGAATCTCTTCGCCCGCTCTCCCCCCTTACTTGCGACAGGCAGCGTCAGAACGCTTCGCAAGGGGACTTCTACAGAGGTGGAGAGAGCTTTTTGCACTTCGCACTCCGCGACTGCTTGCGACACCGTAAGACCGCCAAAGTCTGAAATCTGTGCGCGTATTTGTGTATACTTTCCAAGTCGCGGCAGTTCCTTGATCGAGTCGTAAATCGGCAGTTGAGTTTCGTCGGTATAGACTTTGGAAGTCAGTTTAATGTCGCTGTGGCGCATCAGCTTCATCGCAAAACGCTGTGCCACTCCATGCCGCTGGAGAAACGTCGCCCACGTATAACGCAGCGCGTGAAAGTCCGCATACCTTCCCGTTTCGTCGCGATAGGGAATGCCGTTTGCCTCGCAATCTTTGCGCAGACGTGATGCACGCGGGACACCCTGCGGAAATACCAAGTCCGCTGGTGAATAATTCGCGGGACGATGCGCAAGGACAAAAGTGGGCACAAATACCGGCCCGCTCACCATCACACACCTCGGTCAGCTCCCTGCGGTGACGCTCTCCTTTAACCTCGCAGCCGGCGTCTCGCTCGGCGACGCCATCCCGAAGATCGAAGAAGCCGTGAAACCGGAACTGCCCGAGAGCATCAGCACCGGATTCCAAGGAACCGCTCAGGCATTTCAATCCTCCCTGCAAGGCATCGGCCTTCTCCTCCTCATGGCCATCCTCGTCATCTACCTCGTCCTCGGCATCCTCTACGAAAGCTTCATCCACCCCATCACCATCCTCTCCGGCCTGCCGTCTGCTGGCCTCGGAGCACTGCTCGCACTCAAGCTCTACGGCTACGAGGTCAACGTGTATGGATTCGTCGGCATCCTGCTCCTCATCGGCATCGTGAAAAAGAACGCCATCATGATGATTGATTTCGCACTGGAGGCACAACGCGTCGAGGGCAAGAGCGCAAAAGAAGCCATCTTCGAAGCGTGCCTCGTCCGCTTCCGCCCCATCATGATGACCACCATGGCCGCTATCATGGGCACGCTCCCCATCGCTCTCGGCATCGGCGCCGGTTCTGACGCCCGACGCCCCCTCGGCATCGCAATCGTCGGAGGACTCCTCGTCTCCCAACTCCTCACACTCTACATCACCCCAGTAATTTACCTCTTCCTCGAATGGGCACAGAACTTCGTGAAGCCTCGAAAACCAGCCGTGGCACACGATGAGCATTTGATGACACCGATGGGAAACAAACATTGACGGAGCCTCCGATGGAGACTACCCATCGCCCTCCAATTTACGAATTAGCAACCTGCACCCGAAAGGAGGGAAACCACATATGCCAGAAGTCCAAGTCCGAAAAGGAGAACCCATTGATCGCGCTATCAAGCGCCTGAAAAGCAAACTCGAAACCGAGGGAATCATGGATGAAGTGCGCCGTCTGCGCGCCTTCGAGACGCCGACGCAAAAGACGCGTCGCAAAGCAAAGGCCAGCGCGAAACGCGCGAAGGCCAAGAAGCAACGCTTCAATTTTGCTCAGTAAGGACACAGTCCTTTGACGGTGCTACGCCGTAGTATTTCAAAAAAGCCCGCTGATTGCAAAGTCAGCGGGCTTCTTTTTGCGCACAGATCAATCGCACTCGCACACGATACGGAATCCAACGTCGTTACCGAGGTAGGCGGGGATGTTGCTGTTCCGCGAACACGCACGCAGGCTCGCTGCACGTGATTTCCACGAACCGCCGCGATAGACGCGTTTCTGGCCGAATTTCGTGTTGCAGGGATTGATGACTTCCTTGCCCCTGTAAGCGTCATACAAATCGAGGCACCACTCGAAGACGTTGCCAGACATATCCTCCACACCAAACGGACTTGCGCCGAGCGGGTAGGTGCTGACGGGCGAAGTTTCGGCGAAGCCGTCGTCAATGGAAGGGTCACGCCAGACAAAGTTCGTCCGCGCGTCTGCAAAATTGGCGAGGTTTCCTGCGTTGACGCGCCCGCCCCACGGATACTCGTTTCCCTCATCCCCGCGTGCCGCATATTCCCATTCAGCCTCGGTGGGCAGGCGGTAGCGCCGTCCTTCGCGTTGCGAGAGCCATTTGCAAAATGCCTCCGCTTCCTTCCAACTCACGTAGACGACCGGGTGATTTTCGTCCGCCCACGGAGTGCGCTTGCTGCGGTGGGCGGCGTCGAACTGCTCATACTGCGCGTTCGTCACCGGGAACCGGGATATGTAAAAACAAACAAGCTTCACTGGGGTGACCGGCTGTTCGTTCGATTGCGATTCCGGCAATTCGCTACCCATGATGAACTGGCCGCTGGGGACGAGCAGCATCTCCGCGCCGATGCAGTTGGAAAAATTGACATACTTCTGCCGTTCTATGGTGCGCCCTGCGGAACTCAGGTTCAGTTCCTTCGGTGGTTCTTTTTTCACCCCTGCAACAGGCGGCCGCGGCGGTGAGGGACTCTGCACCGCCGGTTTTGGTGCGGCCGATTTTGTCCCGTCCGACGGCGGGCGCACAGGCGCGGGCGGGCGGGCAGGCGGGGTTGCTGGGCGCGCGGTTGCGCTCGTCACTGGCGGCGTCATGACGGTGACCTTCTCAAGGTATTCGTCTATTAAATCCTCGGCCTGACCTCCCGTGAGACCGAGGCTTTCGCCCATGTTGCACATGGCGTCGCGCTGATCGTCCGTCATGTCGTCGCCCTCGATGCATAGGCGCGACATCAGCAGCAGACGCCGGAATTCATCCTCCGGGCTGCTGCTTGCGGCGGCAGGGGCAGACTGTCGATTCGCCTGCGGCGCAAAAGTCAGGGAGGCAGCCGAGGGTGACATTGGCAAAGGCGGAGGCGGTTGTGCAGCCAGTCGTTTCGTTCCGCTACGAATGAGTTCGGCCTCGACCACGGGTGTCATGTCCTTGCGTGTCAGACCGAGTTTTTCGCCAGCTAGATAGAGCCGTTCTTCGTTTTCCTCGCTCAGTTGCTGGTTCGAAATGGAAAAGCTGAGCAGCTTTTTGAACTCCTCCAACAGCTTCACGACCACCTGTTGGTGCAGTTCCAAGTCAATCTGCCGCCGCTCGTCAGGGTCGAGCAGTTTCGTCCTCGCTTCGGCGAGATACTGCGGAGCCTCATCGAGTCCCTGGCGGAGCATCTGCGCCATCGGGTTGCTCGGCTGGTTTTTTAGGGGGAGTTTTTTCTGCCACCAGATGAGGATCTGGCGGCAGTTGTCCTCGATGACCTCAGTGCTGGCGTTGCTCGCGGAGTCGAGACAAAGCCTTTCGTAGAAATTGGGCGAGTTGTAGTGCTTCCAGCCGTCCCAACGTAACGGATTATCTGGCAGCGGATTTGGGAGAGCCATAAGCCGCGGAGCCGATCAGCGTTAAGAGATATTCAATTGCGCCAAGTCGGCGGTTGCCAGTTCGATTTCGTTTTCCGAAAGCCCGGTGTTGCGTGCAATCGCCACACGGCTTGTTCTGCCATAGGCCTCGACCACGACTTCGAGAACTTGGTTTTCATTGTAGTGATAGGTGAGTTCCACGGGCGACCCCTTTGGCAGGAAGGGAGGCAGTTCGATGTCACAAATTCCCAGCGGCGTGCATTCGCCCGGCATGGAACTCTCGCCTTCCACGACGCGGATGATGGCGTTCTTCATGTTCGCCTTCGCAGTGCCGAAGCTGTTTTTCACCTCGACAGGAATCGGCGTCATTTTTGGAATCATTGAGAAAACGTATTCCTCCACCTTGCCATCGTCCCAGAGCACCACGCCGAGCGTGTGCGTGGTGATGTTGGTGACTTTGATTAAGGATCCGTCGCCGGAAGAGAACTGATCGCGCACTTCCTGCGTGATGACGTGCTCCCCCGTCTTGTCCTCCTCATGCAACAGCGCGAGCATCCCCTGGATGGCCGCGCCGAGGGCGACCGCCTCGTCCGGGCTAACGTCATCCGCTATCGGGCGGCTGGATATATCAGCAACCATCGAACGCACCGACGGCATACGCGTCATGCCGCCCGTGAGCAGCACGCGGTCAATCTGCTCCCACTGCATCCCCGCCTCTTGCATCACGATTTCGCAAATCGCCTTGCACTTCTCGATGAGGTGCCTCGTCCGCTCCTCAAAATCGTCGCGCGTTAGATCGAGCTTCACGCTCTTGCCGTTGTAGCTGTGGACGAGCGTCGTGCGCGAGCGCGTGGAAAGCTGAATCTTCGCGGTGAGCGCACGGTTGTAGAGATCCTGGTAGCTTTGCAGATCCAGCAGCGGATTTTCCCCGTGTTGCTTGTCGAATTCATCAGCCACCCAGTTCACGATCACATCATCCCAATCCTTGCCGCCGAGCCGGTGATCGCCGTTGCTCGCCACCATGCGGATGTGGTGCCCCTCGATTCGCATGATCGTCACGTCGAACGTTCCGCCGCCGAGATCGAATACGAAAACCGTATGATTCTGATCCAGCTTGTCCATACCGTAGGCGAGCGCGGCGGACGTCGGCTCGTTGATGATTTGCAAAACATTCAGCCCCGCGAGCTGGCCCGCGTGCAGTGTGGCCGTGCGTTCCGCATCGTTGAAATATGCGGGGACTGTGATCACGGCGTCCGTCACTTCCTCGCCGAGATATTTCTCCGCGTCGTTTTTCAATTTTCGCAGGATGATCGCCGAGAGTTCCTCCGCCGAATACACCTTGCCGCCAAACGTCCGGCTAAACTGCGCCTTCGACTTGCCCATCTCGCGCTTCACGAAATCCACAATCTTGTCCGGCTCCGCAACCGCGTTTTGCTTCGCGACCGATCCCACCACAGCATTCGCACCATCGAACAATATCACCGATGGCGTAATACGCTCGCCTCTGC
>CAMBOD010000040.1 GCA_945868985.1 Prosthecobacter debontii
CGCCAAAAACCGAAACCAGCGATAGCGAAAAGAATTCCTCCACTGCAACGCAAGACGACAAAGCTAAAGACCCCGCAGCCACATCGGCCAAAACAGCGGGCAAAGGAGGCGACTCCAAGCCTAGCAATGCAAAACCCACAATCTCGCAAGAAAAAGCTGTCGAACTAAACGGCAAACTCTCCAAGGTAGCCGCTAAAGTCGCCCCGAAACTCAAAAGCGCCTCCACCATCGCCTCCAGAATCACCGACGTCGCCACCCGTTTCGCCCCCAAAAATGCCCTCACCAGCGGCCCCCTCGAACGCACCGCCGCGCGCCAGAACGACACCTCCGAGCAGGGCGACATCAATCTCGACGGCGGCACCGGTGAAGACGCATGGGACGCCCTCCAGCGCGAAATCGCAGAATCAGACCCCAGCCTAAAACTCACCAACAGCACCACCGCCGCCGACGCATCCGGCACCAACGCCCCCAAGAGCCCTTTCACAATCCCCGGCCTCCAGCCAAAAATCTCCGGAAAAATATCTGCCATCGCCTACCTTTCGAATGCCCGCAATATCAAATCAAATACCCCAACCGCCACTCCCCCTTCCAAAAAAATCACCCAGCTAAAATCCACCGACATCGTCCTCAACGATCTCTCAGGAAAGCCACGCAAAACCGCCACCCTCAACAACACCCACATCCTGCTCAACTCCCTGACTGAAAGTGCCGCCAAAAAACAAACCCAACTCAACAGCACGGAAATTATCCTCAACTCTCAAATAAGCATCTCTTCGGATCAAAAAAGCAAACTCACTGCACAAAAACGCCTCAACAGCACCGAAATCAAACTCAACGCCACTGAAATCATGTTGAGCCCCTTCACCGAAGTCCCCGCTAGGAAAGCCCAACTCAACAATACCGAAATCGTCCTCAACTCCCTCACCGGTTTCGCCTCCGAGCAGGCCAAACTCAACAGCACCACCACCCTCCTCCGTCCCCTCGTAGTTCCCAATGGCACCGCCAGCGCCATAGCACTCCACCCCACGCAAAAGCCCGCCCTATCCGGCACCACCACCGCTCCCCCATCCCCTAAAGTCATCGTCAACAGCTACGTTGCATTACCCGACGCCTTCAAAGGCGAGGTCGTTATCCACACCCTCAGTGCCGACACCCTCTTCGACACATCGCCCTCATCTCTCTGTAATATCGGCGAAGATCACCTCACTCCCTTCGCAGACGGCATCAAAAGACACCCCGAAATACCCGTTCTCATCCGCTGCTACACAGACAACATCGGCACAAACAAAGAAAGTCTGGCTCTTAGCCAAAAACGCGCGGAAGCAGTGCGTATCTGGTTAATCAAAAAGACCGGTATTCCCGCAAAAAACATCACCAGCATCGGCATGGGCACCGGCGAACCCATCGCCTCCAACACCTACTCCGACGGCACCGACAACTTTCAGGGCCGCGCCCGCAACCGCCGCATCACCATCACCACCCCCACCCTCATGCCCAGCAAAACGCCCGAGCCACCCGTCGCTGTGCCCGTCACCCCAACGACACCTGCGCCAATTGCAGCAACCACTTCGCCCGTCGCGCCAGCACCCGCTTCAATTCCAAATGCCACGCAAGTTACCGAAGCAACACCCGCCCCGGTTCCCGCAAACACGCCGCCCGCAGCAACAGCAGCAGTTCCCCCCTTGGTAAACACGCCAGACATCGCGCCGGCACCCATCCCGGCTCAGGCGGACACTCCGGCGGCCAATAAAACCGCCACCCCGTCGGAAGCACCTCTCCATGCTGCGTCCGTCGTCGCGGCTCCGGCTGAAAAACAACCCGCTAAATAGCTGGCGAACGATTCAGCGACACGAGCCGTCTCCCAAGCCACACACAATGTGCTTTACCTCCGCGCCAGATAAAAGACACCCACGAAATAAACAAAAACCTGACTGAATTTCTCGGCACCTTCGTCCTCTCCATCGGCTGCAACTTTCTAAGCGCAAATATGCTCGCGCGTATCGTCATAGTCGTCGTTTTGATGGTGATGATTTTTTGCCGACTGTCACATTTCCGGCGCGAACTTCAATCCCGCCGTGACGCTCGCCTTCTCCTGCCGTGGAAAACTTTGGGCCATATTCTTAAACCCGCCCAAACAAACCTGGGAGGCGGTGCTTTTACAGACAAACCGAGCGCGACAAGACAGCCGACCTATTTTTACCTCCGAATCATTGATTGCTAGAATGCAGTCAGCTATTGACCAGCAGCTCCGTCGTGCCGAACACTTTTCACTCGTCCACGGAATTCAATTCAATTAATCCAAACATTTAGAAATATATGTCAACCGAAGCCAAATGCCCTTTCAACCACGCCGCTGGAGGCGGAACCTCAAACCGCGACTGGTGGCCGAACCAACTCAAGGTCGAACTGCTCAATCAGCACTCATCCAAGTCCGACCCGATGGGCGCGGACTTCGACTACGCGAAGGAGTTTGCGAGCCTCGACTACGCGGCGCTGAAGAAAGACCTCGCGGCGCTGATGACCGACTCGCAGGACTGGTGGCCGGCGGACTTCGGCCACTACGGCCCGCTTTTCATCCGCATGGCGTGGCACAGCGCGGGCACCTATCGCACGGGCGATGGCCGCGGCGGCGGCGGCAGGGGGCAGCAGCGCTTCGCACCGCTCAATAGCTGGCCGGATAACGTGAGCCTCGACAAAGCGCGTCGCCTTCTCTGGCCGATCAAGCAGAAGTATGGCCGAAAGATTTCTTGGGCCGATCTGATGATTCTCACGGGCAACGTCGCGCTGGAGACGATGGGCTTCAAGACGTTCGGTTTCGGCGGTGGACGCGCCGATACGTGGGAGCCGGACCACGACGTCTATTGGGGCAACGAGAAGACATGGCTGGGCGGCGACATCCGCTATGCAAAAGGCTCGCCCGGCACCGAGAAGGAACACAATGCACTCGTCACGGACGATACCAGCAAAGTGCAGCACTCGCGCGATCTCGAAAATCCACTCGCCGCCGTTCAGATGGGCCTCATCTACGTGAACCCCGAAGGGCCGGACGGCAATCCCGACCCGCTCCTCGCTGCAAAGGATATCCGCGACACCTTCGGCCGCATGGCCATGAACGACGAGGAGACCGTCGCACTGATCGCCGGCGGCCACACCTTTGGAAAAACGCACGGTGCCGGCCCGGCGTCCAACGTGGGCTCGGATCCCGAAGCCGCGCCTCTCGAAGAGCAAGGCCTTGGCTGGAAGAACAGCTTCGGCACCGGCAAAGGCGGCGACACGATCACGAGCGGACTGGAAGTGACGTGGAGCACCACGCCGACGAAGTGGAGCAACAACTTTTTTGAGAACCTCTTCGGCTACGAATGGGAACTCACGAAGAGCCCCGCCGGTGCGCAGCAGTGGACGCCGAAAAATGGCGCAGGCGCGGGCACCGCTCCCCATGCACACGATGCATCGAAGAAGATCGCGCCATCCATGCTCACCACGGATCTCGCGCTCCGCTTCGACCCGGCCTATGAGAAAATCTCGCGCCGCTTCCTTGCGAATCCCGCTGAGTTTGCCGACGCATTTGCCCGCGCGTGGTTCAAGCTCACGCACCGCGACATGGGCCCGCGCGCACGCTACCTCGGGCCGGAAGTTCCCGCGGAGGAACTCATCTGGCAGGATCCCATTCCCTCAGTGAATCATCCGTTGATCGATGCGCAGGACATCGCGGCCTTGAAAGGCAAGATCCTCGCTTCGGGGCTCACTGTCTCCGAACTGGTTTCCACCGCGTGGGCATCCGCATTCACTTTCCGCGGCTCCGACAAACGCGGCGGTGCAAACGGCGCGCGCATTCGCCTCGCTCCGCAGAAGGATTGGGAAGTCAACAAACCCGCCCAACTCGCAAAGGTGTTCAAGGCTCTGGAGGGCATTCAAAGCGCGTTCGGCAAGAAGGTGTCGCTGGCGGATCTGATCGTCCTGGCCGGGTGCGCTGGCGTCGAGAAGGCTGCGAAAAATGCCGGGCATGACATCACGGTTCCGTTCACGTCGGGACGCATGGATGCCTCGCAGGAGCAGACCGACGCGGAGTCCTTCGCGGTGCTCGAACCGATCGCCGACGGCTTCCGCAATTACCTCAAAGGCAAATATAGCGTCTCCGCCGAGGAACTGCTCATCGACAAGGCGCAACTGCTCACGCTCACCGTACCGGAAATGACGGTGCTCATCGGCGGCATGCGCGTCCTGAACACCAACGCCGACGGCGCGCCGCACGGTGTCTTCACCCAGCGCCCCGAAGCGCTGACGAACGACTTCTTTGTGAACCTGCTCGATATGGGCACGGAGTGGAAATCCGTCTCCCCCTGCGGCAACGCCTTCGCGGGCGTCGATCGCAAGACCGGCAAATCCAAGTGGACCGCCACGCGCGTCGATCTCGTCTTCGGCTCCAATTCCGTGCTTCGTGCCCTCGCGGAAGTCTACGGCACGTCGGACTCGCAGAAGAAGTTCGTCCGGGACTTCGTCGCCGCGTGGAACAAGCTGATGAACTTGGATCGCTTCGACCTCGCGTAAACACCAAGCTTTCCACAAACAAGCGACTGTGGGTCTAACCTGATGAACTAGAGGATGGGCAACATGGAATTCTGTTCGTTTTCGGCAGAATCTGTCGTGTCATTACCTCAGCGGCTGTCATACCGGTAAATTCAAATATTTGACATTAGGAGATACAGCTACTTTTTCAGCGAAGCGAGATACTCAACGAGATTTATGAGGTCTTCCTGCGTGAATGCTTGATTGAGTCCGCTCGGCATCATCGAGGTCGCGAGCTTATCACGCTTGGCGATGTTGGCTTTGGCAAATTTCTGCGTCACGCCGCCGGGGAGTGCGAGGACAATTTCCTGCGCAGTCTCGCTGCGAACGATGCCCATCGCCGCACCGCCGTCCTTCAACGCAAGCTGCGTCGTTTCAAAACCCATGGTGACACCGGAGTTCGGGTTGATGATTGCGTCGAACAAAGCCTCCTTTGGGAGCTTCGCTCCGATCTCGCTGAGCCCCGGCCCGAAATCCGCGCCCACTACACCGATGCGGTGACACGTGACACACGATGACTCCAATCGCTCGGCGATGACTTTGCCCTTCGCGATGTCGCCTTTGATTTTCACCAGTTCCGCGACGGGTGCGAGCGGCTTTCCTCCAAACGCAGCGGGTTTTGGAAAAAGCTGATCAATTTCCGTCTGGAGAGATGCGTATTGCACGAGGCGTAAAGCCGAGGCGGCAGTGGGTTTCAGTTCCTCCGTAAGCTGTCCGTCTTTGGCGAGCTTCACCAGCGCCTGCGCACCGGCTTGCGTGCGTGCGAGCGCGGTGACGGCTGCTTTGCGGCGTTCGATATTCACCTCCGCATTGCTCACGGTTCCGCTCACGCGCGCTATGCCACGCGGCACGCCGCTGACGACGAGCAGATTAAAAACCTCACTGACCTTCCCGGCATCGAGCGAAGCGTTCACGATTTTTTCCCACGCGGAGTCAGCGATCATGAGCTTCACCGCCTCGACTGCTGCGGGGTCCTTGCCAATGGCTAACGCGGTATCGAACAATTCCTGCGCCTGTCCACCGATACCAAAGTCGCGCACCAGTTCGACAAACTGCGCAGTGCCCCTGCTCTTCACTAGCATTGCGTTCAGCGCCTCTTTGACCGCTTGCGAGTTGTTGCCCTTCAATCGCATCGTCGCCTCGCGGGAAATATCGTCCGCCTTGCCAGACGTGGCGAGCAGCACGAGCGCCTTCGCTTTCTCATCGCTAGTAGGGAGAAAATCAAATGCACGCAGGTAGCGCGGCTTTTCCTCGGCGGCGATGGATTCGTCGCTCAGGATTTTTGCTAGCAGTCCTGCGGATTTCGCGGCGCGCGTGCGCCAGATGATGTCGCGTCCAGCAGGCGTGTTCCATTTGTCGCCGACTGCGGCAAGCCACGCATTGAGGCAGGCGTCGTCGTTTCCTGCGGAGCCGATGCCGAGGGCTTCGAGATACCAGCGGTCTTTGCCATCGTGCTGCTGCGCGAGCGCCGTCCAGAGTTTTGCGATGTCCTTCCCGCCGTGCAGCGAGAGCGCGACTTCGCGGCGGACGGCGCTGTTGTCGCCGAGGATTTTTGAGACGAGCGCGGGATTGCCGTCGAGTGGCGTGGTGTCGAGGCCGCGCGTCGCGTGCATCATGCGGATGAGTCGGATTGCGAAGCAGCGCACATCGCTGTCGGCATCGGCGAGCCCGGCGGTGAGATATTTGATTTCACTGCCTTTGTTCTGCGCAAGGATGCCGAGAGCACGGGCGCGGAGTCGCGGGTTTTCATTTTTCCAAAGCGTGAGCAGCGCAGTTTCGGCTTTCGCGCCCATCGCATTCAGCGCACTCCACGCTGCAGCTTGCGTGGGTATGTTCGGCGAGGCGAGCGCCTTCACGCAGCCCGCTGCTGTGGAGAAATCCGGCGCAACAACCTTCATTTTCTCAGCGGAGGAAGCTACGCGGTAAATACGCCCCATCATGCTGCCCTTCACGTTGTCGCCCATGTTGTGACCACCCACGCCGGGGTCATACCAATCGGCGACGAAAAGCGAGCCGTCCGGCGCAATCGCGACATCGCTCGGGCGATACCACGCGTCCTTGCTTGTGAGAATGTCCACCATCGTGGCCTTGTAGCCTGCGCCGTCTTTTTCCACAGGATACGCCCGCACCGTGCGCGGCCCCGCATCGCAGTGGATGATTTGATTCGTGAATTGCGCGCCGAGCGCCGCGCCTTCATTTACGAGGATTCCCGTGGGCGAACCCTGCCCCGTCAGCAAAAGATTCGGCACTACGCCGGGATCATTGAGATGCCAGTGGCGGCGCGGCGTTTCCCTTTCGATGTTCGTGCGCTTCGACTGCCAGCCCGCGCCGGTCATCTCGTCTGTGAAACCGAAATTTCCGTAGTCCATCACGTAGTTGATGCGCACACCCTTGTTGCCGTCGTCGTCATTATCGCTCTGCCACATCGCTCCGAACGAATCCACCGCCACTTCGTAGTTGTTGCGGAAATTATGCCCCAGCACCTCCACGTTACTCGCCTTGCCCGCGACCAAATCCAAATCGCAGCGATACACCATCCCCTGCCGGTAAGGCCTGCCCTTATTCGTCACCTCGTTGCCCGCGATGTCCTTCACGATCTTGCCATCGGGCCAGAACAACTCGGTGAGTGAATTTCCCGCATTAAAGTAAAATTTTCCATCCGATCCAAAAACGAACGAGTGAACTTGATGATCGTAGTTCCAGACGCCGCCAATCTTGAAAAGCACCACCGCATCGTCCGCCACATCGTCGCCGTCCTTGTCCGTCAGCAGCCATACATTTGGCGCGGCGCTCACGATCACTTTTGTCCCCTTCGCCTGCGGGAGCACGCAGATGCCGAGCGGATTCGTCAGGTCTTTGCTTTGGTAAAAAGTCTTTTCCTTGTCCGCGAGACCGTCGCCATCCGTGTCTTCGAGAATCACCACGCGATCCCCCTCCGCGCGCTGCTGCATCCACCGGCGGTAATTCACACACTCCGTTGCCCACACACGCCCCTTCGAGTCCACTTCGATGTTCGTAGGATTTTGTATCATCGGCTCTGCCGCAAATAGCGTAGCCGCAAGCCCGGGTGCAGTCGTAAACGCCTCCATATTGGCCTTCGCTTTCTCCAACCCATAGCGTCCATCTACAGTGGCTTTGTCCGCCGCAGCGGTGAAAGCAGTCAGGGAGAAAGTGGCGGCGATACTGGTGATAAGGGAGCGTTGTTTCATGGTGTTCGCGAGAGAACCCAAAACTTCGCGCCGCCTTTGGATATTTGCGACTTCAGCGAAGCGCACGCAAATCCCTGCTTACTTACCACCGATGCAGTGAACGGTGCCGTCTTCTGCGCCGATGACGATGGTGCCGTTGGCGATGGCGGGGCTGGCGGTGATGGGCGCGCCGATTTCGTAGCTCCAGCGCTGTTTACCATCGGCGAGTTCGACGCAGTAGAGGCGTCCGTCGCGGCTGCCGACGAGGATGCCGCCGTCTTTGCAAAGCACGGGCGAGCTGTCCACATCGCCGCGCGTGGCGAAGACCCAGCGGGCCTCACCTTTCACACGATCAATGCAGTGCAGGCGCTTGTCGCGCCCGCCGATGATCACGGCGTCGGCGCTGAGCGCGGGGCTGCTGTAGTAGGAGAAACTGCGGTCGCGATACGTCCATTTTGTCGCGCCGGTGGCAGTGTCGAATGCGAAGACTTTCTTCGATTCGTTGCCGAGATAGACCATCGTGCCGTCGGCGGCGGCGCTGCCTGCGATGTAGCTTTCGGCGTCAATCTTCCTCACTTCTTTGTGCTCGCGCAGTGAGATGACGTGGAGTTGTGCGTCGCATCCGCCGAAGACTGCGTGTCCGTCGCCGGTGAGCGCGGGCGTGCCGTTGATGAAATTTTCCGTCTCCACTTTCCACAGCACCTTGCCACTCGTCGCGTCGAGCGCGTAGAGGCTGTAATCGTAGCTGCCGACGAGCACCCACTTCGCGTCGGACGCCGGGTCTTTCACCCAACTCGCGCCGGCAAGAACTTTGTCATTCGTCTCGTGCGCCCATTTCTTCGCGCCGGTGGCGGCGTCGAGCGCGTAGAGTTTGCCGTCGCTGCTGCCGATGTAGCAGAGGCCGTCGAGAATGAGCGGCGTCGCCTCGATGGGGCCTTCGGTTTTGAAAGTCCACGCTTCCTTGCCATCGGCGATGTTCAGCGCATGGACGATGCCGCCATCATCACCAAAAAAAACACGCCCGCCCGCGATGGCCGCACTGCCTTTCACCGGCGAACTGGCCTTGAACGTCCATCGCAAAACAGCCTGCGCAGGCGCGGCGTCCTCGGAGCGGCCATTCAGCGAAGGATTCCCGCGATGCATCGGCCAGTCGGCGGCAAAGCTCTGCGAAATTGCGAAGGAGGCTAAAATGCACTTCAGCACGAAATTAGGTTTCATTGGATTTTACGCTGCAACTTACGGAGTCGCGCCAGATGTTCTTCGGGCGTGGCATGGTCGCAATGATTCGGAATGACCCCAGCGAGGTCAAAAGCCAATGCAGTAGCAACACTCGCAGTCAGTCGGGCTGGCTCGGAGTTGAAGATCATCGGAGGCAAATGCGTGAAGTTTCGATAGCTGGCAAAAAGGTCCGCCGTGAACATGAGCTTTAGGCTTTCGCAGTAAAAACCCATGTGCCCGTGGGTATGACCGGGGAGATGAACCGCCCTCAATCCCCGCCAAACTTCGATGAAGTCACCATCGTCGAGAAACCGATTAGGGGTAAACGGCTGGAAAGGCAAAATCGCCCTCCCGATACTTTCAAAGCAACCCGTGACTCGCGCCCAACCGTGATAGCGGGGATGGCCAGAGTAGTGATCGGCGTCGAGACGCGGAGCTGCTATCCACGCACCATGCTCCCGTGCAATCGCAGCAACATTGAGAATATGATCGAGATGCCCGTGAGTAACTATGATTCCAAGGATAGGCTCCTTTTCCCAGCCACGTTCAACAAGCGCGCTGTGTAAAAGTGAGCGCCCACCAATGAACCCAGCGTCGAGCAAAAACAGCCCGGATGTGTCACGGAGGACGTAAAAGCTGACAGCTAGCGAACGAACTTGGAGGACATCGGCAAGCAAGGCGGTGTTATTACTGCTCCAAGAGCGACGCGTAGATCCCCGCAAAATCGGCGGCGCTCACTGGGCGCGGGTTGAAATTGGCGGTCCACTGGCGGGCGGCTTCTGCAGCGAGCATGGGGATTTTTTCGGCGGTGACGCCGAAGCTGCACAGCGGTGCAGCGAGTCCGGCGAGGGTGAGTAATTTCTCAAGCGCGTCAGCGAGGGACTCGGCATCGAGCACGCCGGCAGCGGCGCAGAGTTCCGCGTATCCGGCGCGGGCGGCGGGAACGGCGGCATTGAAGCGCACGACGGACGGGAGGACGAGGCCGACGGCTTGACCGTGGACAATGTCGAAGTG
>CAMBOD010000041.1 GCA_945868985.1 Prosthecobacter debontii
AAAAAGATTTCAAAAATCACCGGCGCCACCGCAATCGGTGCGGATGTGAACACCAACACGACCTTCGACTTTACCGACATCGGCAACGCCGGCTTCAACCTCGGTGACGGCGACACCGCGCTCGACGGCCTCATCATCGTCAAAGCGCCATTCACACCGCCAGCCAGCATCAACGTGCTGAAACTGGTCACCGTCGTCTAGCGAAGGAGCGGGGTTTAGATGCTCCAGCCCTGAGCCGTAACGATGCAGTTGGAAGTGCGTGACTGTATGCGTATGGGGTGCGCGGGGTAGCACACTCCCTTCGCAATTTCCTACGGCATCGTTCCGGCTGAGTGACTGAATTTCCGGTGCAGTTCAGGCATTGGCCTGCACCGATCCGACGAACTTGCCGGGGTTCAAAATTCCCTTTGGGTCGAGGGCGGTTTTGAGGGCGCGATGCACGTCGCGGCCTACTTTGTCCACGGCTTGGGGCCACCATGGTTTTTTGGCGAGGCCGATGCCGTGTTCGCCGGTAATGACGCCGCCGTGCTTCAGCACCCATGTAAAAAGTTCGTCGAGCGCGCGATCCACTTTTGCCTTCACGCGGCGGTCTTCGTGGTAGTTCGCGGCCATGATGTTGACGTGGATGTTGCCATCGCCCGCGTGGCCGAAGCACGCGACGGGGTAGCCGTGTTTTTTGGCGAGGTGTTCCCCAAATTCCGCGAGCGCGACGAGCTGTCCGCGGGGGACGACGATGTCTTCGTTGAGCTTGGTGAGGCCGGTGGCTTTGAGCGATGCGCTGTAGGCGCGGCGGAGGCCCCAGAGTTTTTCGGATTCCTCATCGCCGAATGCGCTGAGCACGCGGATGGCGTCAATTTTCCGCAGCAGTTTGGCGACGGCGGCAGACTCGCTTTTCACGGAGTCCACCTGGCCATCCAATTCGACAAGCACGAGCGATTGCGCACCGGGTGCGATCTCGCGCCCGAGGAATTCGCGCGCGCTTTTCAGCGTGAAAGTGTCGGCGATTTCCAGCGCGCAAGGCAGGAATCCGGAGGCGAAAATTTGCTGCACGGCATCCGCTGCTGCGCGGAACGTGCGAAAGCTCGCGGCGAGCGTGGCGCGTGCTGGAGGGTGGGGGAGCAGGCGCAGCGTGGCCTCGGTGACGACACCGAGCAGTCCTTCGCTGCCGACGAAGGAGCCGATGAGATCAAAGCCCTGTTTGTTTTTGTGGGTGCGCCCGCCGCACTGGAGGACGCGCCCGTCGGCGAGCACGACTTCGAGGCCGAGCACGTAGTGGCGCGTGACGCCGTATTTCAAACAGCGCGGCCCGCCGGCGTTCGTGGCGATGTTGCCGCCGATGCTGCAATCGGCGAGCGACGCGGGATCGGGCGGATAGAAAAGTCCCTTTGCACGCACTGCCGCCTGTAGTTCACCGGTGATGACGCCGGGCTGCACGACAGCGACTCCATCGGCGACGTGGATTTCCTTGATGCGGTTCATGCGCGCCACGCTCAGCGCGATGCCGCCGTGCGATGGGACGCAGCCGCCGACGTAGCCGTAGCCTGCGCCGCGTGGAGTCACGGGGATGCCGCGCTTGTTGGCAAAAGCGAGCGTCGCTTCGACGTGGGCGCGGGTCTTTGCGAGCACGACGACATCCGGCTTGCGCGATGCGAACCAGCGATCGGTCGCGTGCGTGGCGAGCGTCGCTGAGTCGTCGCGGACGATGCCGGGGCCGAGTAATTTGGTGAGCGAGCGGGCGAGTGTGTTCATCTTATTCGCCGCCGAAAAGTTTGCGCACGGAATCGCCGACACGTTTGCCGACGCCGGGCTTTGGAGTGGGAGCTGGGGTTGCTGCTGGTGTGGAAATGACGACAGGTTTTGGCGGCTCTGCCTCGGCGGGTTTAGGCGCAGGCTTCGGCGTTTGTTTTGGCGCGGGCGTGGCCGTGACGATGGGACGCGGCGCGGCGGTTTTTGGTTCGGGAGTTGGTGCGGGCGCTGCGGTGGCGGGTGCTTTTTCAAAACCCTCGTGGCTGAGCACGCCGCCTTTCGTGGCGTTGACGATGAGGACGCCGAGCTGGTTGCCCTGCGGATCGAGGCAGGTGAGCTGCCACACGATTCCGGCGCTCGTTTTGGAAAGTTCGTAGTTCACGGTGCCGAGGCGCACGGCGTTGGTGAGCGCGTATTGCCCGGCGATGCCGGCGGCCTGATCGCTGTTCACTTTCACGGCGGTGTCGCCGATGACGTCGGTCGCTTTCAGCGTGTTGGCGAATTGCGAGAGCGTGCGTGCGGTGACGAGCTTGCCGTCGGCGAAAACAAATTCGCGCAGCCCGCGCGGCTCGGCGGGATCATGCACGAGCAAATACCAACGCTGCGGCCACGGGCTGCCGTCGCGCGCTTCGATGCGGGCGAGACGTTTTGCAGCGTCCTTCGGGAGCTGACGCAGCGCGCCGAGCGCCGTGTTTTCATCGAGCGTGGGAGCGGGCGCAGGCTTGGGTGTTGGTTTCTGCGCCAGCGCTGAGCCGGCGAAAATGGATAGGATCAAAAGGATGCCACGAAGTTTCACATCGCGGATGCTAGCGGGCCGTTTCCGCATTTCCAACAATGGTTCGCACCAGAAAAAACCTCGACGCCCCGCGCGGCGCTCGCGCACCGTCTGCGCATGATCATCAAGCCCAAGATTCGCGGTTTCATCTGCACCACATCGCACCCCGACGGCTGCGCGGCCCACGTGCGCCAGCAAATCGAATACGTTCGCAGCAAAGGCCCCGTCGCCAGCGCGCCCAAGCGCGTGCTCGTGATTGGTTCGAGCACCGGCTATGGCCTCGCGAGCCGCATCGTTCCAGCGTTTGCGGGCGGTGCCGCCACACTCGGCGTGTTCTTTGAAAAGCCACCGGAGCCGGATCGCACGGGCACGGCGGGATGGTATAACTCGGTCGCCTTCGAGCGCGAGGCGCACGCCGCCGGGCTGTATGCGAAGAGCATCAACGGCGACGCATTTTCCGACGCGGTGAAGGAGCAGGTCATCGCCACAATCAAGGCCGACCTCGGCACGGTGGACGCCGTCATTTACTCCCTCGCCTCGCCCCGCCGCACGAATCCGCGCACGGGCGTCACACACAAAAGCTGCCTGAAACCCATCGGCGCAGCGTATTCAAACAAGACCGTGGACACCGATCGCGGCATCGTGAGCGAAGTGAACATTGAACCCGCCAGCGATGCGGACATCGCGGACACGGTCGCGGTCATGGGCGGTGAAGATTGGGAGATGTGGATGGACGCGCTGGAGGCTGCGGGCGTTCTCGCGCCGGGCGTCGTCACGGTCGCCTACAGCTACATCGGGCCGTCGCTCACGTGGGCGATTTATCGCAACGGCACCATCGGGCGTGCGAAGGAACATCTCGAAGAAACCGCAGACCGCATTTCCGCGAAGCTCGCGGACAAGGAAGGCCGCGCATGGGTGAGCGTGAACAAGGCACTCGTCACGCAGGCCAGCAGCGCAATTCCCGTCGTGCCGCTCTACATTTCGCTGCTCTATCGCGTGATGAAGGCAAAGGGCCTCCACGAAGGTTGCATCGAGCAAATCCAGCGGCTCTTCGCAACGCGCCTCGCCGGAAACCCGCAGCCCGACGAAGATGGCCGCATCCGTATAGACGATTGGGAAATGCGCGAGGACATCCAGGCCGAAGTCGCCTCGCTGTGGGAGAAAGTGAGCACCGAAAATCTCGCCGACATCAGCGACATCGCCGGATACCGCGCGGAATTTTTGAAGCTCTTCGGTTTCCGACTGGAAGGCATCGACTACGAAGCCGAAGCCGAGCCGATGCAGCCGCTGCCGAGCGCGTAGCGCCTCGCATCTGGTCCTCGCCGTCATCCGTAAACCGGCCTACTTCCTCAGCACCTCCGCGCGGCGTCTCCATTCGGCCTCCTCTTTTGTGAGGCCGTTGGCTTTTGCGAAGTCGGCGAGGGCGGTGTAGCGCGCGGCGGGATCGAGACGGCAGGCCCACCAGAGTTTCAGATCGCACACGGAGCAGAATGGCATCGGGGCGCGGTCGCTTTCGGCGAGATTGTTGGAGCCGTTCATGCCGCATTCGTGCAGCGTGCAGTGATCGATGCCGAACATGTGGCCGGTTTCGTGCGTCGCGACTTGCAGCGTGCGGCGAAGCACGGTGGCGTAGTCTTTCTCCGCATCGCCGTAGCGGGCGAGTGACCACACGCCGACGCGCTCTTCGAGCGATGCCTCGCCGAAGACGAAATTCCACGAGGGCTGCGGAAAAAGATCCGTCGCCGTGAGGCCGAGCACCGCCACGGCTTCCTTCGGGCGGCGCGGCAGCAGCACGCTTTCCAAAATGTAGGCGCTGAGGAATTGCTTCATGCCCCACTTGGGATGCGTGTGGCGTGCGCGGTCGGGGATCGCGGCGTCCGGCAGCGCGTCGAGGATTTTCACCGGCACGCCGAAGTGGATGCGCAGGATTTCCGCCGTGTCTTTCACGAGCGGCTCCTGCGCCTTGGTGAAATCGCCGATGGGCTGGATGTAAAGTGTCGTGCGCTCGGCAGTCGGACGGTTTGGGCGGGAGGCGAGGTATTGATCAAACGTCTGCCCGTCCTCGGGATGCTCCGCGAGCCAGTCGCCAGCGGCTGGCCGCGTTTTCTTTTGCATCAGCGGCTGGAGCTTCGCGGCTTCCGTGCGCAAAGTCTGGAGCGATGGCGCTTCCTGAGCGGCAGTGGCGGCGATGAATAGGGCGACGACGAGCGGGGCGAGCCAGTGTTTCATGGCGGGAATTTAGCACGGCACCCGGCGGGCACCCGTGGCTTTGTTGTTAGGCGGAGGGAAAAAATGAGACTGGTGTGAAAAATATAGTTCGAGCTGGCGTGAACAGAGTTGGCTCGGTTGGGAAAGCCTCAGTTGGTATATTTTTGCGGATGTTTTCGCTTTCCCCGGCGGCGTGTGGGCCATACTCACGGGGCGTTCAATTTCACACAAACCCACAGCACTCATCTACCATGGCCAAAGCCTCCGAAACCGACGAAACGAAAGAAAGCAAAGTGATCGCAGCACGTAACAAGAACCTCGATCTCGTCCTCCAGACGATTGCGAAGGATTTCGGCGAAGGGGCCATCATGCGCCTCGGCGATTCACAGCACATGGATGTGGAGGTGATCCCGACGGGCAACATTCTCATCGATCGCGCGCTGGGTGCGGGCGGGTTTCCGCGCGGACGTGTGTGCGAAGTTTTCGGGCCGGAGTCTTCGGGCAAGACGACGCTCACGCTCACGCTCATCGCGCAGGCGCAGAAGCGCGGCGGGCTGGCGGCGTTCATTGACGTGGAGCACGCGCTCGATCCGCAATACGCAAAGAAGCTGGGTGTGAATCTGGACGATTTGCTCGTGTCGCAGCCGAGCAGCGGCGAGGAGGCGCTGCGGATCGTGGAGACTCTGGTTCGCTCGAACGCGATTGACGTGATCGTGCTCGACTCGGTGGCGGCGCTCGTGACGAAGCAGGAACTCGAGGGCGAAATCGGCGACAGCACGGTGGGCGCGCAGGCGCGGCTGATGAGCGCGGCGTTGCGCAAGCTGACGGCGCTGATTTCGAAGGCGCGGACGGTGTGTGTTTTCACGAACCAAATCCGCGAGAAGATCGGCGTGATGTTTGGCAACCCGGAGACGACGCCCGGCGGCAAGGCGCTGAAATTTTACTCCAGCGTGCGTGTGGACATCCGCCGCATCGGCGCGATCAAATCGAGCGACGGCGTGGTGACGGGCAACCGCACGAAGGTGAAAATCGTGAAGAACAAAATCGCGCCGCCATTCTGCGAGTGCGAGTTCGACATCATGTATAACGAGGGCATTTCCTCGACTGGCGCGCTGCTCGACCTCGCGCTGGAAAAGGGCATCGTGGAAAAACGCGGTTCGTGGCTCAGCTACAAAGGCAACCAGCTCGCGCAGGGTCGTGACGCTGCGAAGGAATTGCTGAAGACGGACACGAAGCTCTACGAGGAGCTTTACGCCGTCGTGCAGACCAAGCTGAACGAAGACGCGGCTGCGAAAAAGTAGCGGGCGCTAGCGGGTCACGCCGAATTCAGCGCGGCGGTTTTTCGCCCATGCGGAATCGCCGCTGCCGGAGTCGGCGGGCATTTCCTCGCCGAAGCTCACGGTCTGCAAACGCCCTGCACTCGCGCCGAGTGCGATCAATTCCTCACGCACAGTGAGCGCACGGCGTTCGCCGAGGCCGCGGTTGTATTCCGGTGTGCCGCGCTCGTCTGTGAAACCCGCGATGATGATCGTGCTCCCGCTCTTTGCGGCTTCCGCCACGCCGTGCAGCTTCGCTTTTTCTCCCGCGCTCAGGCTCGTGCTGTCGAAACCGAAATACACTGGTGGGAATTTCGAGCGATCTACATTGGAGCCGAGGAAGGAAACGCCTTCCTGTCTCTCGGGCAGCGGAGTCCCGAGCGGAGTGCCGCTCACGTAGTCGCCATCGGCACCGCCGCCGCCCGCGCCTTTGCGGGTGGTGGAGCAGGCGGAGAGTGCGAGTGCGGCGAGAAGCGGGAGAAAATGGTGCGGTTTCATCGTAGGCACTGCTTGCCGCGAGGAGGGGCGTTCGTCGAGCGAAATGCTGGGCGATTTCGGTCAGAAAAAGCAAGTCCGTCAGGGAACCACGACAAAGAAGGGCAAGCTGCCGTTGCTGCCTTCCGGCCCTGGCGGGGTTCGCTAGCCTTCAGTCCGTGGCCCCTGACGGAGCGCGGACAGTGGCAGGCTCTGCGAATGATGCAAAATGAAAAGTCAGGAAGATTTCGAGGAAACCCCTTGCCAATTAAAATGACCACGGCTTAAAAGGCGTTCTCTTTGAAAGGGCGCATCTACCTACGCTGCCCCCAAACAACTACATATTTTAAAACCACCTCAAACAAACATGGCCCCGAAAATTTTTTCTATTCTCACGATTATCATCGCTGGAGTCGCCATTTACCTCGGCTTCGAAGGTGAAAAGCGCGTTCTCGAATTGCAAAGGGTCGGCCTTAAGACCCACGGCATCCTTGAGGATACCAAGAGGGAGCTAAAAAGGACGAAGGGTGAGTATGACAAGGTGGAGGCCCTTTTAACTAAGACCGAGGCCGAACTCGCCGAAACCAAAGCCAAGCTCCGTGATACGGAGGAAAAACTCGCCGCCACAGAAGCCAAGCTGGCAACAGTCACCGCAGAGCGTGATGCGCAGAAAGCCGCGCTTGAAGAAATGCAGGCAAAGATCGCTGAAGCACTCGGTATCCCCAAGGGCGAGAATCTAGATCCAGCGCAGGCGATTGCTGCGATCAAAGAGCAAATCGCTACCATGACGTCCAAGGTCAAGGAGCAGGAGGCCAAGATTGTTGATTTGGAGAAGATCAAAGCCGAGAATGAGACAGTCATCGCAGGACTTACCGCTGACAAGGTGCGTAACGAGGCGGATATCGAGAAAAAGAAGAAAGTCATTGCTAAACACGAGCAGGGCATCATGCAAAAAGGGATCAAAGGAAGAGTCATGGCTGTAAATCCCGGCTGGGGCTTCTGTGTCATCAGCACGGGTGACAAGCAAGGTGCAGCCAATGGTAGAGTCATGATTGTGGCGCGGGACGGCAAAGCCATCGGCAAGGTGAAGATCACCAACGTTGAAGCCACCCAGTCCATCGCCGACATTCAGGCTAATACTTTCGTCCGAGGTATGTTTGTTCAGCCCGGAGATGAAGTCATCTACACCGGAGATGACAAAGTGAAGTTTGAGGAAGAGAAGCCAGTTGCAGCTGTTACTGCTCCTGCCGCACAACTTCCTCTTCCTCAATAATCATGCGCGTTCTGGCGGCTTTCTCTCTATTTGGTTTGCTCGTTAGCCTCAGCGGCTGTGCAAGCACTGAGGAAAAGAATGATCCGGATCGTGTTACTTCGATCCCGTGGAATAAACCCGAGCGCTGGGAGGGCACAGGTCCCTTTGGCTCGATGATGCCCGGGGCAGGAAATTGATCCTACGGCCTTCCGCCGTATCCCGTATTGCACCTTGCGGCCCTGTCGGTGATAAAGCGCCGCCTTTCGCCGCGTAGCGCGTGGCTTTTTGGCGATGAAAAAACGCATCCACACAGTCGCCATTCTGGGCAGCGGGCCATCCGGCTCCGCGCTCGCCTCCCATCTCATTCAGCGCGGTTATTCCGTTACACTTTTTGACGACGGTGCGCGGCCCGACCTCCTCGTCGGCGAATCGCTCATTCCCTCTATTCTCCAGATGCTGGATCGCCTCGGCGTCCGAGAGCGAGTTGCGGAAGTCGGTCAGCACAAACCCGGTGCGACATTCGTCTTTGGGCCCGACAGCACGATCACCTTCAACTTTCAGGCTGTCTCCAAGTGCAAGCTCCCGACTTTCGCCTACAACGTCCCGCGTGCTGAGTTCGATTCGATTATCGAGCAGCGCGCCATCGAACTCGGCGTCTCACGGGTCGCGCTGCGCGCGAAAGTAGAGCGCACCGGCGCAGACACACTTCAACTCTCCGCTGAATCCCTCGCCGCCGCGACATCACTCGGCGGCAAGCAACCGGATTTGCTTGTGGACGCCACGGGCCGTGCACGCACTTTTGCCCGTGTGCTCGAAATCCCGGCAACCCTCGGCACACGCAAAGACGCCGCATATTTCGCCCACTATGCCGGATTCGAGGAGCCGCAGCCACGCGGGCAAATTGTCATCACGCGTCTCGCCGTCGGCTGGAGTTGGCGCATCCCACTGCGCGACCGACTGTCAGTCGGCGTCGTCATCAATCGCGACGAAGCCGCCCGCCTTGGCGAAACGCCAGAGCAACGACTAGAAGCCGCCATCGCACGCGACCCCGCGCTTTCAGCAGCAGGCGTAAACCGTCAGCGACTCACGAAAGTGGCGAGCTACACGAATTATCAGCTCATCTCCGAGCGCTGCCACGGCCCCGGATGGGTCATGGTCGGCGACGCATACGGCTTTGTGGATCCGATGCTCTCCCCCGGCCTCATGCTCGCGTTGCGCTCTGCGGAAATCCTCGCCGACAACATCGAGACACCTGCCAAATACGCCCGACAAATGAACGACTGGCTGTGTGCATGGCAGGAGCTCATCGGCTATTTTTACGACGGCAGAATTTTCGCGATGTATCACACCGGCCTCGCGCTCGGTAAAAAATACCCCGGTGCGATCAGTCGTTTCATGCAATGCCACATGGAGAAAAACATCGCCTGCATGGCCTCCGGCGCGAGCACGCTTTCACGCTATTCGCGCGGGCTGGTGAAGCTCATGTCTCGACATGGCTCATGGCTCGGCGATCCCGCCACGTCCGCAATCGTCTGAATATGGAACGATGAAACGCTACCTCTGGCTCATCCTCCGGCTCGCGCTCACGATCGCGCTGTTCGCATGGCTGGTGCGCGACCCAGCACTGCGTGAACAAATCGCTACGCTCCCGCGCCCGTCCGCGCCGGGGTGGCTCCTGCCCGCATGGCTTGCCGCCGGCCTGAACGAACTTGCCAGCCTCCTCCGCTGGTGGTGCTGCCTCCATCTTGCGGGTGTCGCCCTCCCGCTTCGCCGCGCCGCCGCGCTTCACTTTCTGGGCGTGTTCACCTCGCTTTTTCTCCCCGGCATGGCGGGTGGCGATGCCGTAAAAATTGCATTCCTCGCGCTGCAATTTCCGCAGAGGAAAATCGGCGGCGTCCTAGCTGTGTTGATGGATCGTCTCAGCGGTTTCGTCTCCATCATTATTTGGACGTTCATCGTCGCGATGATTCGCGGTGAGTGGTTTCGCCAGACGCCCGCCACGGCCGCGCTCTTCCACGCCGTGCTCATCTCGCTCGGCATCGTGACGGGCGCGTTGATCGTGTG
>CAMBOD010000042.1 GCA_945868985.1 Prosthecobacter debontii
GCTCCTGCATCGAGCCGCACATCATCGCAAAAACAAAAGCCACCCTCCACAAGCTCGGCATTGATGCCCTCATCACCATCGGCGGCGACGGCTCCCTCGCCACATCCGCGCAGCTTTTTGAAAACGGCATCAAAGTCATCGGCGTCCCCAAGACCATAGACAACGACCTCGAAGCCACCGCCATGACCTTCGGCTTCGACAGCGCTGTCGCTTGCGTCACCGACGCGCTGGATCGCCTCCACACCACCGCCCGCGCACACAAGCGCGTCATCGTCATCGAAGTCATGGGCCGCCACGCAGGCTGGATCGCCCTTTACGGCGGACTCGCCGGCGGTGCCGACGCGATCCTCATCCCCGAGATTCCATTCACCTTCGACAAACTCACCAACTTCATCCGCCGCCGCAGCAGCGAAGGCCACGCCAGCACCCTCATCGTCGTCGCCGAAGGAGCCGCACCACGCGGCGGCAAGGAGCACTACCGCGCCACCACCCCCGGCGAATACCGCCTCGGCGGCATCGGCGAAACCGTCACCCGCGAAGTGGACCACCGCCTCAACAAGCCCAAGCTCGTCAAAGAAATCCGCACCTGCGTCCTCGGCCACCTCCAGCGCGGCGGCGACCCCACCACGCTCGACCGCATCCTCGGCACCCGCTTCGGCGTCAAAGCCGTGGATCTCATCGCCGAGGAAAAATTCGGCCACATGGTCAGCTATCAAAACTACCAGGTCCTCAGCGTCCCCATCGCCAGCGCCGTCCGCCGCCTGAAAACCGTCGCCCCCGACTGCCAGATGGTCGAAACCTGCCGCGCCGTCGGCATCTCATTCGGCGATTAAACAAACCGCGCACAGCGCGACCACCATCGCAGCGGATGCAGCAGGCATGTAGGGGAAAATGGCAGCCCCTCACCCCTATGAAATGCAAATAATCTACCTATCCCTACTTCCGATTGAGAGGCGTTGGGTTCACTGGAATAACGGCGTAGCAAAATGTGTTCGTTAAATCTATCGCTTGTGGTTGCGCCAGCCCTCAAGGTGGGCCAAGGAGTGGGTGGTCAAAGTTAGCTCGCTCAATGCTCTGAACTTTACGGTCGGTAAATTGATAAGTGATCGTTCGCCCGTCTGCATCCGTGACAACAATCTCGCGTAATTGCTTCGTGGCATTATCGGTCGTCACTGACATTCCCCGCTTCGCTCCCCGCTTGGGCTCGACGTGAAATGCTTTGTCGAAATATTCCAGATCGCGAAACATCATTTGAATTTTATTTTGAACGTCTTCTAGACTCATTCCGTTGAATGTTTTTGCGTAAAGATCGGTCATCTCCATCCGCTCGCGCACTTGGTCTGGCGATTCGGAACCGATTGTTAAAGATGCAACAACAATACTGAGACACACGGCAAGTAACGCACAGAAGAATACTGCACGGATGCGGACTGTGTGAAGAACCGCAGACTCCTGCTTTTGCAATTCACTACCTGATGGGATTGAGGTGCAACCGGAGAGATGACCTCCCAAGGCATTGCATACAGGGCAGCGATTGACTGGTTTTGGCGTTGAGTCAGGAGTTGGACTGGTATCGCTCATATAATTGGAGGCGTAGATTGCGGGTGGGGTAGCGGCTCGGGGAGTGGGGTGTCAATGACGGGTTCCGAAGCTCTCGCAAAACCTATGGTCGCGGGGTGGCGGGCGCGGTTTTTTGCGGAAATGGCGGGACTGGGCAACGCGAATGTTCTTGCGAGGCGCGAACCTTGTAGTGCGGCGGGAAGCGGCAGCGCCACGCCGCCTTCGTAAGCGGGGCAACGGAGCGAATTCCTCATCGGCCTTTCCCAGCAAAACCACGCGCGCCTTTTACCCGGACGGGGCGCTTCCAAGGGGGTGTCGCGCTTCGCTTGCCACCGCACTACAAGGCGTCCCTCGTGTATTTCACGGGCTTCCACTTTGTGAACCCCGTGAACTCTGTGCGAGGCAAAGAGAAAAGTATCAGACTGACGACCTGATGGATGGGGATGAAAAACTTGTTCCCTCCGCTGAGTAACGGGCGCTTCATTTGCGCGGATGGGAACGAGAATTATCCTGCGTGCAGAAACCAACACACTCCCATGGCTACTTCCCAAAACTCATCCGACGGCGACCACGGCTTTCAAATCGCACCGATGGTGGATATCGTCTTCGTCCTGCTCCTCTTTTTCATGGCCCTCGCAGGTCTCCGGCAGCAGGAAGTTCAACTCAAAGCACAACTCCCCGGCGACGGCACGGGCACTGGAGAAATCCCGCTCGTTCTCGACATCACCGCCGATGGCCGCGTGAGCGTGAACGGGACGCAACACGCGACCAGAACTGACCGAGAACTCACCGAACTCGCTGCGTGGCTGCAAAATCTCGCGGCGGAAGAACCGACCGCACCCTTCGTGATTCGCCCCAACAACGAGACGCAGCACGAGCGATTCATCCAAGTGCTCAGCCTGCTCAAAAAGACGGGCTTCCGCCGCATCACCTTTGCGTAGGCGGCGTCACAGCGCCTTCACGCGAATCCAGGTCTCCAGCGTTTCCCCCGACGCCACATCGAGCACCGTCAGCCGATGCTCGCCCTCCACGGCCTCTGCAAAAAACTTTCCGCCCACTTCACGCACCGACAGCGTCGGCGACTTCCACACCAAATCCCCCGCCCCGCTCACGACCAGCGGCACGAGCGATGACGACGGAACATCCGGATCGATCACAAACGTCGAGCCCGGCGTCGGCGAAACGAGATGCAGCCCGCCGCTCCCGGCCACCGCAACACGGGTGCCGATTTGGTTGTCCGCACTTGCCGCCCATTCCGCGAACTCCGCGCCCAGTTTCACCCGCCCCTGCGCATCGTAATCGCCCGCGCTCTCCATCGCCGGAAGTTGTGTTTCCAAAAACTTTTCCCGCACCGAATCCGCACGCGGCGCAGCGAGCAATTTCCCCGTGAGCGGATGCACTTCACGCTCGACGATCCCGGCAGGCCGCTCGAACCACGTCGTCCCAAAACGCCTGTGCAAATCAATCATCACATCGTGCAAAATCGGCCCCGCCCCCGAGACGCCGGACACCTCGCGCATCGGCGTGCCGTCGAAATTTCCCACCCACACACCCACCGTGAACTCCGGCGTGAAACCCATCGCCCAGTTATCGCGAAAATCCGTGCTCGTCCCCGTCTTACACGCCACGGGAAAATCAAAACGCAGCGCCGAGTTCGCACCGAACGCTCCCGAACGCGCCGCATTATCCGCGAGGATATCCGCCACGATCCAGCAAAGCTCTCGCGGCACCGTCGGCCCGCGCGCGTCGTTCGACATTCGCAATTCATCATCCGCGCGCAGACGCACCGGCAACCAGCGACCCATGCGCGCGAGCGTCGCAAACACATTCGTCAACTCCACCAGCCGCACCTCGGCGTTTCCGATGGTGAGCCCGAGGCCATATTCCTCCGCTACGCGCGGCAGGGTCGTCACGCCCCACGCCTGCAAACGCCGCAGCAGCGGGCCCGCGCCTCCCAGCGATTGCAGCACGCGCACCGCCGGGATGTTCAGCGAACACGCCAGCGCCTCGCGGTAGCGCACCGGCCCTTCGCAATGACGGTGGAAATTCTCCGGGCGATACGGCCCCGTCGCCGTCGGAAATTCCGTCGGCACATCCGCAACAATCGTAGCCGCAGTATCGCCGCGCTCCATCGCGAGCAGGTAGGTCACCGGCTTGATCGTCGAGCCCGCCGAGCGCGGCTGCGTCGCGCCATTCACTTGCCCGCTCCCCGGCGCGAAATAATCGCCAGACCCCACCAGCCCCAGCACCCCGCCCGTCCGATTATCCAACACCACCACGGCGGCATCGCGCACATTTTGCCCGCGCAGTTTCGCCAGCCGCTCCGCCACGCTGCGCTCGATCACGCGATTCAAATCCAGATCGAGCGTCGTCCTCACCACACCCTCTTGTTTTCTTCCGGCGACTTCGTTCATCACCAGCTCCACGAAATGCGGTGCATGAAAAATCCGCCGCGCCGCTTGCAGGTGAATCGGCTCCACCATCGCCCGCTCAAATTGCTCCGCCGACAGCCAGCTATTCTCCCGCATTCTTCGCAGCACCGTTTCCTGCCGCCGCTTCGCACCCGCCATGTTCGTATGCGGATTCAGCCGCGACGGATTCAACGGCAGCCCCATCAGCAGCGCAGCCTCCGCATCGCTCAAATCGCTCAGCGGTTTTCCAAAGTAATAATTCGCCGCCACCGCGACGCCGTAATTCACGTTTCCAAAATCCAGCCGGTTCAAATACGCCGCAAGAATTTCCTGCTTCGTCCAAAGCTGCTCCAGCCGCAGCGCTGTCGCCATCTCCACAAACTTCGTCCCCCACGTCCGCTCACGAGGCACCGAGAGCTTAATGAGTTGCTGCGTGATTGTCGAAGCACCCGAAGTCTTTCGCCCCGCTCGCACGCTCGACCACGCCGCACGCCCAGCCGCCAGCCAGTCCACACCCGAGTGCGAATAAAACCGCTTATCCTCCGCCGCCATCGCCGCCTGAATGACAATCTGCGGAATCTCCCCCGCCTCCCGTCTGAACCGCTCTTCCACCCGCGCCTCACGCAGCGTCTCCCCATTCCGATCCACAAACTCCAAACTCTCCGTCGCCCTCCGCAACAAAGCCTCCGGCACCGGCACAAACTTCAGCCCAATCCACGCCGCAACAAAAAGCACGACCCCGAAAACAACACCCCTCTTCATCCACCGCCCCAGCCTCCGCCAAAGCCGGGACTTCACAGTCTCAGATCTGGCAAGCGTGCTCATAAGCAGGAAAATGCACGCTTCCTTACTCGCCGCTACGAATTGATTTCCTTCTCCAGCCGCTCGCTCAGCCACTGTTTAATCATGCTTTGGTAATTGAGGTAGCGGGCGCGGGCGACGCGTTTGATGCGGGCTAGCATTCGGGGGTCGAAGCGGAGGGTGATGGTGGTGCTTTCGCGGTTGTCGGCTTTGAGGAGCGATTGGTTCATCAGGCGCGTGTCCACGCGGGTCTGCTGCCAGAAGATGGCTTCTTCTTCCTCGGTCTCAAATCGTGGCACTTCGGCCCATGCGTTGATGACTTTCATGGTTTAGTTCAGCTCCTGTTTTTTGCGGTCGAAAAAGGATGATTCCTCCGGGGTCATGTCGCGCGAGAGGATGCAGCGGATGCTTTTTCCATCGGTCCAGAAAATGGAAAACAGGGCGCGTCCGCCGACGCTGTGTCCGAGGTTGAAGTAGCGCGCGTGGCCTTCGCCGGCGATTTCGACATCGGGGAGCAGGCGGAGGCCGAAGGGGTCCTCGAAGGATTCTTCGATTTCCTTGGGCGTGACCGTGTGCAGATCAAATGGGGCGTCGAGCCAGTCAAATTCCATGGGTGGGTCGCTGGATGATTTCGATTTCGTAGCCCTCGGGGGCGTCTATGAAGGCGATGATGCTGCCGTTGCTTGTGGGCGTGGGGCCATCGGAAAGCGGGTAGCCTTTGGCGGCTGCGTGTTTTGCGAAAGCGGCGAGGTCGTCCACGCCGAACGCGAGGTGCGTGAGATCCGGCCCGACGATGACGGGACCGCTGGCTGGGTAGTGGCAGATTTCGATCAGCTCTTCGCTTTCGGGGGCTTTGAGAAAGACGAGTGTGGAGCCGCGCGGACTGGCTTTGCGATCGACTTCGGTGAGACCGAGCACGTCGCGGTAGAAGGCGACTGTCTTTTCCAAATCGGCGACGCGATAGCGGGTGTGCAGGAGTTTTTTGACCATCGGTTGGTGTGTTATATCGCCGCCCCTGCGAAGTGCGACAACGGAAATCTCCGTTACTATTTCGGCCACGCTTCGTGTGCGGCGATGCGGGTGAGTGCGCGGGTGAGGAGGGTTTTTCCAGGCTCCATGCGGTGCCAGGTGCTCGCGCCGCTTGGGTGTGGGAGTGGGATGACGTCGAAGGTGTGGCCGAATTTCGTAACGCGAAACTGGCCGCCGATGACTTCGGTGAGTTTTTCAAATTCGACGAATTGCGCGATGGCGAGTTTACCGATGGGCAGGACGAGCGCGGGTTCGAGGATTTCGATTTCTTTGGCAAGCCAGCGTCCGCAGGTTTCCACTTCGCCGGGATCGGGCACGCGGTCGCCGCCCGTGGAGGCTTTGCCGGGGAAGCATCGAGCAACGGCGGCCATGTAGATGCGAGTGCGAAAATCGTCTTCGCTCCATCCGCACGCATCGGCGAACCAGCGGAAGAGCGTCTTGCCGGCAGTCCACGCGAACGGGCGACCGAGCACGGGTTCTTTCACGCCGGGGGCCTGTCCCACGCTCATCACTCGCGAAACGACCGCGCCTCCGCTGACGGCGGGCCGGTGCATTTTGGGGCAAAGCGTGCAGGCGCGGAGTGAGGCGACGAGTTCGTCGAGGCGTTGTTGTTTTTTCATATGCCGAGCTTGCTTCCCGGCGCGACGGAGTGACCGCGCAACCATTCGCTGGCGGGCATCCGGCGTTTGCCTTCGAGTTGGAGATCGGTGGCGAGCACGGAACCGTCGCCGGTGCCGATGAGCAGGCCGTCCGCGCTGGCGAGCACTTCGCCCGGTGCGCCGACGGGCGTGGTGAGCGGCGTGGCAGCGAAAATTTTCAACCGTTTGCCATTGAGCTTTGTCGCGGCGGCGGGCCACGAATTCATCGCACGCACTTTCCGCGCGACTGCGATGTGTCCTGCGGAAAAATCGAGTTCACCGTGCTCACGTGTGAGTTTCCCCGCGTAGGTCACGCCCTCTGCCGGCTGTGGGACGCGCGGTGCGTCGCCACGCATGAACATGGCGAGCGCGACGGCGAGTGCGCCGGGCGCTTCCTCTGCGAGACGGTCGTGGAGCGAGCCACCGGTTTCTTCGGGGCTGATGTTCACCTCCCGCATGAGCAGGATGTCGCCGGTGTCGAGGCCCTCATCCATATACATGACGGTGATGCCGGTCTTTTCATCGCCAGCCTCGATGGCCGCCTGAATCGGAGCCGCGCCCCGCCAGCGCGGGAGCAGCGAAGCGTGCAGATTCAGGCACGCGAGATTTGCGGCATCGAGCACGTCTTTTGGCAAAATCTGTCCGTAGGCCATCACCACGATCACATCCGCTTCGAGTGCCTGCACTTGAACGACGGCGTCGGGCGCTCGCAACTTCTCCGGCTGCAATACGGGCACGCCATACGAGAGAGCCTCGGTTTTGATTTTAGGTGGCGTTAATTCGTGGTGGCGGCCGACCGGCTTGTCCGGCTGCGTGATGAGCGCCACGACTTCAAAGTCGGGAACCATGAGCAGCCAGCGCAGCGTTGGCAGGGCGATGTCGCCGGTGGCGATGAGGGCGACTCTCATTTTGTTCAGCCTTCCACGATCGCCGTCACGATGTCGCGCACCACATTCACGGGCGGCTGGAGCGCGTCTATCGTGAGCACTTTCTTCGGTCCGTAGAAATCGAGCAGCGGCTTGCTTTCGTTTTCGTAGGTGACGAGGCGGAGGCGGATGGTTTCTTCGTTCGCATCATCGAACCGGTTTTCCTTCAGCGCACGTTTGCGAATGCGGGTAACGAGTTGTTCCTGATCGGAAACCGAGAGGTGAAAAACTTTTCGCACATCAATCATGTCCTTCATGATTTTTGCCTGCGGTAGATTGCGTGGCACGCCGTCGAGCACGAGCGCGTCAATGTCCGGCTTAAAACTGTGGATGCCGACTAAGTGGCCGATGTGCGCACGCAGCAACTCCATCGTGACCTCATCCGGCACGAGCTGGCCGCGACTGGAAAATTCGATGAATTTTTTCCCGATGGGCGTGCGAGTATCGAGCGCACGGAAGACATCGCCCATCGAAAGATGGAAGAGGCGCGGGATGGTGCCGAGGATTTTGCCCTGGGTGCCCTTGCCGCTGCCGGGAGCGCCGAGAAGTAGATACGTGCGATATTTCATGGCGAAAAGCGGGGCATCTTCGTTTTTAAGCGCACTTCCGCAAGTTCGTAGTTCAGCGCGCTTGAGCCGCCGCCAGTCCGCACATACTGTGAGCCCATGCCAGTCGCAGGTCTCGATCTCATCTCGGAAATCCAGCAGCTCAAACGCGAGCGCAACGCTGTGATTCTCGCGCACAATTACCAGTCGAACGAAATCCAGGAGCTTGCCGATTTCGTCGGCGACTCGCTCGGGCTCGCGTATAAAGCGGCCGAGAGCACGGCGGATGTCATCGCATTTTGCGGCGTTCATTTTATGGCCGAGACGGCGAAAATCGTGAACCCCGCGAAGACAGTCGTCATTCCCGACATGAACGCGGGTTGCTCGCTCAGCGACTCGTGCCCTGCGGAAAAGCTCGAAGCATTTCTCCGCGAACACGCAGCGGAAAACTACTACGTCGTCGCCTACATCAATTGCTCCGCTGGCGTGAAAGCTCTGAGCGATGTGATCTGCACGAGCGGCAACGCTGTCCGCATCGTCGAGCGCGTGCCCGCCGACCGGAAAATCCTTTTCGTCCCCGACGCGAATCTCGGCCAGTGGGTCATGGATCAGACGGGCCGTCCGATGGAATTGTGGAAGGGGAACTGTTACGTCCACGTCGAGTTCACGCGGAACTCCATCGAGCGCATCCGCAGCCAGCACCCGAATGCACCGGTCGTCGCGCACCCCGAATGCACGACCGCCGTCCGCCTGCTCGCTGACGAAGTTTGCAGCACGGAGAAAATGATCGGCTATTGCAAGAGCAGTTCCGCGCGGGCGTTCATCATCGTCACAGAAAGTGGGATGCTCCACCGCCTGCGGCGCGAGGTGCCTGGCAAGGAATTCATCCCCGGCCCGACGGACAAATGCGCGTGCGCCGACTGCCGCTACATGAAGATGAACACACTCGAAAAACTCCACGCCAGTCTGCGCGATCTCGCACCGCAAATCATCATCCCCGAGCCCATCCGCGCCCGCGCCGAGCTGCCGCTGCGCCGGATGCTGGAGTGGAGTCGCTGAGCATTTTTGATGATTGGACAGTTGCACCAAAGCCGACAACGCCGCTAATTCACCCCCTAGCCATGCCGCAGTTTTTCATCAACCTCCGTTTCGCCATCGCCATGTTCGCCTGCGCGATCTTCCCGGGATGCGGCGGTGACAAAGGCGGCCCGGTCGAGGCGGCGGATCGTTTTTTTGCGCTCTGCGCAAACGGCAAGGCGGCGGAGGCATTCACGACCGCTAGCGGGACTTTTCAGATCGAACGTTCGTCCAAATACTTTCAGGCCCGCGTGCGTGAGACCGGGCTCGATTCGTTTCAGGAAGTGAAATGGACTGCGCTCGATACACCGGGACGGGCACGAGTGGTTCGCGGGGAATTCAAACTGAAGGACGGCAGGGTTCTCCCGCTCAATGTCTCGATGGTGCAGGATGCAGGTCGCTGGTGTCTTTTTGATGCGAAATTGGAAACAGGCAGTGAAGACATCTTTGCATTCATTGAGCGGTCGGCGGACGGTGAGGATGAGGGTAAAAAAGGATTCGGCGATCCCTACGACCGCGCTTTGCCGAGCGAGAAGGAAATCCAGAAAATGGTCGAGAAGGTGTTGCTGGATTTTGACGACGCCGTGAAGCGCAACGATTTTTCCGACCTCTACGCATCAGCCTCGGATCGATGGAAATTCCGGGGAAAGGATGCGCGGATTCTTACCTACACTGGCAAAGATCCGAAGCTACTC
>CAMBOD010000043.1 GCA_945868985.1 Prosthecobacter debontii
TGGTGTGAGAATACATGAGGGCTAGTTTCAATCACTCAAATTCTAACGAGCGAAACACTTGCTCATCGCAGCTGAAATGCAGACCTTCGCCCGACGATGCATCCGCGCGACAAGGCACGCCTTTTTTACGACCTCGGCCAGCTCATCCACGGCGGGGTGCCGCTCACTCGTGCGCTCGAAAATCTCGCCACGCACACACGCGGAAAATGTGCTGCGGTGCTTCGCGGGATTCGTGCGAGTCTTTCCAATGGCGCGAGCATCGCAGAGGCGTTCGCCGCGCAGCAGCCGCGAATCAGTGCGCTGGAGGCGGGGATTTTCGCCGCATGCGACCACGCGGGTTGTCTGGATAAAGGACTCACACAGGCCGCTGAATACTACGACGCCATCGCCGACGCGCAGTCGCGGATGTGGAGCAAATCGGCGTATCCGATCTTCGTGCTGCATTTTGCGGGAGTCGCATTTGCGCTACCGCGTTTTTTCAAAGGCGAAGGAGCAGGGACGATTCTGCCCGCGCTCGGAATTTACGTGGCGGTGATTTGGGCGATCATCTTCGTCGGCCTCGCGCTCGTCCGCCTTCTACTCCGCATCGCTGAGCGTAGCGCACCCCTCGACGGCGTGCTGCGCATCCTGCCGCCCATCGGCAAACTCCGCCGTTCATTCGCTCTGAGCCGCTTTTGCTCCGCCTACAATATGCAGCTCGAAGCTGGTGTGAATGTCTTCGCCAGCCTCGAAGCCGCCGCTGCGGCGAGCGCGAGCGCCACCATTTCCAATGCGATTTGCCGTGCGCTGCCGGATGTGCGCGCCGGCTCGCAAGTCGCTGCCGCCCTCGAAAAAACCGGCGCTTTTCCAAAGCCAATGTTGCGCGCCCTGCTAGTCGGTGAAGAAAGCGGCCAGCTCGACCAACAGCTCCGCCGTCTCACCGAGGAATATCGCACCACAGCAATGAAGCGCCTCGACACCATCGCCGACTGGATTCCGAAGCTCGTCTATCTTGGCATTCTGATTTACATTGGGCGAGAAATTATCGGCTACTACAGCGGCTACTTGAATCAGGTAGAAAGCATTGCAGCGCCAGAGTCATAGTGGCACTTTTGAGTTTTCAGTAATCGCGCATCTATGTGCCATATTGGCTCTTTTTTAAATAGTCACACTGCGTCACGTATTATATATCAATTTACTGCTGTTTATCTTACGAAACTGATAACCACACACTATCGCCGTGGCATTTCAATAGCTCCATAGGTTTCTGTCAACCGACATATAACCTATGAACCTCATCCGATACAACAATCCTGAACTTGGGTCGCCACTAGGCACCTTCACCGACCAAATCAACCGCCTTTTCGGCCTGACGACACGCCCGGCTGAATCCTTTGGCGACTGGTCGCCAGCCCTCGATGCTTTCGAGGACAAGGACAAATACACGGTCTCTATCGAGGTGCCCGGCCTGAAGAAGGACGACCTCAACGTCACCGTCCACGACGGCGTGCTCAGCATCTCCGGCGAGCGTAAGTCCGAGAAGGACGTGAGGGAGGGCACCGTCCACCGCACAGAACGCTACTACGGCAAATTCAGCCGCAGCGTCAGCCTGCCGGCGGCGGTCCGCGCCGACAAAGTAAGCGCCGCCTACAAAGACGGCGTGCTCACCGTCGAAGTGCCGAAAGCCGAGGAGGCGAAACCAAAGACCATCGAAGTCAAAGTCTCCTAACCGGAGCAAAACTCAACCGCCCGGCGGGTGGTTCCATCCATCCGCCGGGCACGATTTTCAAAAAGCCAATGAACACCTGCACATCCAAGAAATTCCTGCGACCCGCCTCGACTATTGTCGAAAAAGCTGACGGCTATCTCATCGAAGCCGACATGCCCGGCGTCACACGCGAGGGCCTCGCGATCACCGTGAAGGACGACACACTCACCATCACAGGCCGTCGCACAAACCCGACGACCAACGTGCGTGTGCTGCATCGCGAGCGCACAAACCTCGACTACGAACGCAGCTTCGAGTTAGGGCGCGAAATTGACAGAAGCCGCGTGAGTGCGCGTCTCGATCAGGGCGTCCTGCGAATCTTCCTGCCAAAAGCAGAAGCCCTCAAGCCGCGCCGCATCGAAGTTGCCGGGTAATTACCGCCCGCTCGTCCGCACATCGTGAATGGAGATTTGTGGTTCCACGCGGCCGTTCCATTCGTTGCGCTCCAAGGTGAATGCCACGTCCCACGGCAATTCGGGCAGCGGGATTTCAGCGGAGTTCCACCACACGGCGCGGCACTGACCACGACCTTGGCGTAAATTGAACGCGTAGTGCTTGTCCTTCATCAATCGCGGTTCGCCAACGTGGGTGACTTTCCGCGCGAAGAAAACCGGCTGCCGGTTGTCCGTGCCGAAAGGTTGCAGAGCGGCGTGCTCGTCGAGCAGCGCGAGCGTCACGTCGGCGAGTTGCAGCTCGGCGTCGAGCTGGATGCGTGGTGCAAGTTGCTCTGCCGTGAGCATCGTGCGCGCGGCCTGTGTGAATGAAGCGCGGAACTCCTCGAAAAACTCATGGCACATCGTCAGCCCCGCCGCCATTTCGTGTCCGCCGAATTTTTCCAAATGCTCCGCGCACTTCCCAAGCGCGGCGACGAGTGACAGTCCCTCGATGCTTCGTCCGCTCCCCTTCCCCACGCCCATCGGATCAAAACCCACCACCACCGCAGGCCGGTGATACTTTCGCACGAGCCGCGAAGCCACGATGCCCACGACACCTTGATGCCACCCCAGCCCGCCCACGACAATCGCCGCATCGCCCGCCGGGTCGTAGTGATTCATCACCTGCGCCTCCGCCTTCACATGCACATCGTTCTCCACTTCGCGCCGCTCGCGATTTTGTAAATCGAGCGACTTCGCCAGCTCCTGCGCACGCGCCGGGTCGTCGGTCATCAGCAGTTCCAGAGAAGCCTCCGCCGATGCGAGACGGCCCGATGCGTTCAAGCGCGGGCCGAGGCCAAAGCCGACATCGCGCGCAGTGAACGGCGCGCGGATTGCCGAGACCTCGATCAAAGCGCGCACTCCGAGCCACTTGGATTGCGCAAGCCGCTCAAGACCCGCGCGCACGAGCACGCGGTTTTCATCCACGAGCGGCACGATGTCCGCGATCGTGCCGATGGCCACGAGGTCGAGCACGTCCTTTAAATCGAAACCCGGCACCGGCCTCCGCTTCAGCAGCGCGTGCGCGACTTTGAACGCGATGCCCGCGCTGCACAGATAGGAAAAATCCCCGCCGAGCTTTGGATTCACCAGCGCGTTCGCAGGCGGTAATTCCCCTTTCGGCTCGTGATGATCGAGCACCACCACCTCCACTCCCGCCGCACGCAGCTCCTTGATTTCCGCGATGGACGCCGTCCCGCAATCCACCGCCACGAGCAACTCCGGCGCGTGCTGCTCCACACAGCGCGCCACGCCTTCCGCCGAAAGCCCGTAGCCCTCATCCACCCGGTGCGGCAGAAACGCGGACACCTCCGCACCCAGCGCACGCAGCACCCGCGTGAGCAGCGTGAGCGAAGTCACACCATCCACATCGTAGTCGCCGTAGAGCACGATGCGACGCCGCCCGTCCACCGCAGCGAGAATGCAATCCACCGCCGCATTCATCGCCGTGAGTTGAAAAGGATCACCGAGCGACTTCAGCCGCGGTTCGAGAAAACGCCGCGCCATTTCCGGCTCCGTCATCCCGCGCCGTGCGAGCAACTCCGCCATCCACGGCGCAACCCCCAGCGCCTCCACGAGACGACGGACGATCAATGTTTCAACGGGCTCAGGGAGTATCCAACGCACCCCGCGCTTCTACGCAGCCACGCCGCACAATGCAACGCGACTACGCGCTCTTCCGCCGCGCACACGCACCAGTGCTTTGGAAAACATCGCACTTCGCTTCGATGCGCACAGTTTTCCCCACCGGCGAAAACCCCAGCCGCTTGCTGATGCAATTCTCCAGCGTGTCAATGTGCACATCCTCAAACTCCACAATCTTCGCGCAATCGAGGCAGATGAGATGATTGTGGTTCGGATGATCCACATAGTTCGGATCGTAGAATTTGTGGTCGCGGCCAAAATCCATCTCGCGCAACAGCCCGCTCTCCACCAGCAGCGGCAGCGTGCGATACACCGTCGCCCGCGAGACCGACTTGTCCAGCGCCCGCGCCATCGCCAGCAAATCCTCCGCCGTGTAATGCTCCGTCGTGCTGAACGCAGCCTCAATAATCGCATCGCGCTGCGAAGTCTTTCGCAGCCCCTTCGATTCGAGGTATTCGTAAATGCGCTTACTGACGCCGGGACTCATGTCGCGCGACTATGCCCACCCGCCCGCGCGAGTCAAACACAGGGGATTCAGTGCATACAAAGTGAAAGACAGCAATTCAGGAAAAACACCTGTCTCTTTGAACGCTGCATCGCTCTCCTGTGTCTGCTTGCTCCGTGAAAATCTGGCCGGCTTCGCTTACTCGCAGACGCTTTTTGCTCGGTTGTCTCGCGGCGGGCGCGGGCGCGGGGGCTTGGATGCGCTTTGTCGAGCCGTGGTGGTTTGAAGTGACGCGCCACACAGTGCCGCTCGGGCTCGGCGGCGAACCAGTGCGACTGCTCCAGCTCACGGATATGCACGCGGCCCCGATGCCGCTGGATTATCTCCGCAAGACGTTCCGCGCGGGCCTTGAACTGAAGCCGGATTTGATCTGTCTCACCGGCGATTTTATCACGACGAAATACGAACGCTGGGAGGAATACACCGCGCTGCTCGCGGAGCTTTCCGCCGCAGCGCCGACGTTTGCCATTCTCGGCAATCACGATGGCGGCAAGTGGTCGAGATTCAGCGGCTACACGGATACAAGCCGCGTGCGGGCAATGCTGGATTCCGCGCACATCCCGCTCCTTCACAACCGGCGCGAGCGTCTCGTCGTGCGCAATCAAGCGCTGGATTTGGTCGGCCTCGGCGATTTGTGGGCCGATGAAATGGAACCCGTCAGGGCTTTCAAAAACTGGAAGCGCGAGCCGGAGGTGCCAGTCGTCCTGCTTTCCCACAATCCCGACACGAAAGATCGCCTGCGCAATTTTGCGTGGGACGTGATGCTCAGCGGCCACACCCATGGCGGGCAACTCTCGCTCCCGCTCATCGGCGAACCTTTCGCACCCATCGTGGACAAACGCTACGTGCGCGGGCTTTATCGCTGGGAAAACCGCTGGCTGCACATCTCCGCCGGAGTCGGCTCGCTGCACACCGCACGCTTCAACTGCCGCCCCGAGGTGAGCCTGCTCACGCTCGCGTAGCGCTATTTCTGGCGGACAGTCATCGGCTCGAACGTCGCGAGCAGCGGGGCCAGATCGATCACCTCATTGCCCGACGACTTCAGTGCGCTGCCGAGATTCGCAGCCACGGAAGCCACCTCCACGCGGATGCCGCTCCGCCTGAGTTGCAGCGCGAGGTAGGCGAAATCGGCATCGCCAGTCACGAGGATCACCACATCCGGCTTCATCGCGGCGGACAACTCCATGGCATCAATAGCCATCATCACATCCACGTTCGATTTGTAATGCCCCTCCTCGCCAGGCGAGCCGTCCTTCGTCACCACGAGAAATCCATTCGCCCGCAGCCAGTGCACGAACTTGTTCTTTTTTTCCCGCTCAGTTTGCCAGACGGGCATCGCTGGCGGGAGCCCGACATACACAACCATCTCGATCAGTTCCCTCCCCCGCGTTTCGTCGCAGAAAAAATCGCGCAGCTTCATCCACTCCATGCTGCGCTTCGCCGCCCACGCGGAGCTGATCACGTTCGATTCATCCACCAACACCAGCACACGCGATGTGCGCAATTTCACAGCAGCTTTCTCCGCAGTCTTTCGGGCTTTCATAGTAATGGATTGAGGATGGGTGAAAAGGTGATGCGCGGATTCGCCATGTGGATCATTTCTGCGAAGATGAAGCTCGCACGTCGCCCCGGCAAGAACCCATCTCGCATCCTACGCTGAAGCGATCCGCAATGAGGCTTCCATTTCGCGAAGTAGAAAGGCTAGATGCAGAACATGGAAGAACCCAAAGACCGTCGTCCGCTGAAATCCCGCTCGTATGCGTGGGTGCATGTGCTGGCGAAGAAACTCGCGGCGCGCGGGGTGACTCCGAATCAAATCTCGCTCACGGGCATCGGGCTCGCGGCGGTTGCGTGCAATATGCAGTGGGGCGCGGCGCATGGCTGGGCGCTGCCGTGGTTGTGGATGCTGTGGGCGGCGCTTTGCGTGCAGGGGCGGCTGATGTGCAATTTGCTCGATGGGATCGTGGCAATCGAGGGCGGGAAGAAGGCGAAGGGCGGGGATATTTTCAATGAAGTGCCGGACCGCATCGAGGACACGCTGTTCTTCGTCGGCGCGGGCTACGCGAGCGGGCATCTGGAACTCGGCTGGGCTTGCGCGGTGCTCGCGGTTTTCACGGCGTATCTGCGTGCGTTTGGTGCGTCGCTCGGGCAGGGGCAGGATTTCGGCGGGCCGTGCGCGAAGCAGCAGCGCATGGCGATTCTCACCGCGGGGTTGCTGGGGCAGGCGATCTGCACGCTGTTTGAAATCCACTGGAACATCCTCGCGACGGCGCTTTGGATCGTGGCGATTGGGACGGCCATCACCGCCGTGCTGCGACTCCAGCGGATGTATCGGAAAGCGCCATGATCGCCCGCATCATCGCGAGTCTCGCCCGCCTTCTCACCGGTGCCCGCGCACACTGGCATGGCTGTTTGCCGGAGGCGAAATTGCGCGTCTATTTTGCCAATCACACCAGCAATCTCGATCTCGTGCTGCTGTGGGCTTCGCTGCCGCCGGAGCTTCGGCGCATCACGCGTCCCGTCGGCGCGCAGGATTATTGGAGCAGCGGGATTCGCGCGTTTCTGTCGCTGCGTGTTTTTCGCGCAGTGCTCATCGAGCGCAAGCAAGTCACCAAATCGAACAACCCGCTGCGGCCCATGCTCGCAGCGCTGGAGGGCGGCGAAAGTCTCATCATCTTCCCCGAGGGCACGCGCAACCCGAACGGCGAAGTGAACGAATTCCGCCCCGGCCTTTTCCACCTCGCGAAGGCACGGCCCGATGTGGAGTTCGTCCCCGTCTTCATAGACAACCTCAACCGCGTCCTGCCCAAGGGCGAGATTCTCCCCGTGCCCATCCTTTGCTCCGTGCGATTCGGCACACCGCTCACCCTCGCCACGGACGAAACGAAACCGCAATTCCTCACCCGCGCCCGCGAAGCCATGCTCGCCCTCCGCCCACAATGAACCTCGACCGCGAAACACAATACCTCTTCGGCGGAACACTCGGCATCCTCACCGTCGCCAGCGTCATCGGCTGGGTGCTGAAAGCGCGCATCACCAGCGAGGGCGGACGCAAGGTCGTGGACAACCTCGTCTCCCGCACCAACGCGTGGTGGGTCATGGCCGCAGTCTTTGGCGGCGCGCTCGCCATCGGAAAGCTCGCACCGGTCTTTCTTTTTGCGTTCACCTCCTTCCTCGCGCTCCGCGAATTCATCACCCTCACACCCACGCGGCGCGGCGATCACCGCTCCTTGTTCTGGGCCTTCTTCGTCATCCTGCCGCTGCAATACTGGACGCTCGCCTCGGATTGGTATGGCCTCTTCAGCATCCTCATCCCCGTCTATGCGTTCCTTTTCATCCCCGTGCGCAACGCCATCGCCGGCGACACCGAGCACTTCCTCGAACGCACCGCGAAGATCCAATGGGGCCTCATGATCGCCGTGTATAGCGTAAGCCACGCGCCCGCGCTCGTCACCTTGCTGGAAATCCCCGGCTACACCGGCAACGCCAAACTCCTCTTCTTCCTCGTCTTCGTCGCGCAAATTTCCGACGTGCTCCAATACGTGTGGGGCAAACTCTGTGGACGCCATCCCATCGCGCCCAAGCTCAGCCCGAACAAAACCATCGAGGGCTTCGTCGGCGGTTCGCTCAGCGCCATCGCAGCGGGCACCGCACTGTGGTGGGCCACGCCGTTCACACCGCTGCAAGCAGCGGGAATGTCCGCCGTCATCGTGCTCATGGGCTTCTTTGGCGGGCTGGTCATGTCCGCCATCAAGCGCGACCGCGGCGTGAAAGACTACGGCGAAACCATCCCCGGCCACGGCGGAGTGCTCGACCGTATTGACTCCCTCTGCTTCGCCGCCCCCGTCTTCTTCCACTGCGTGCGGTATTGGTTCACCGCCTGAGCTTCGATGTAATCATCACCGCAGCGCAGCATCGCCGACGAACGGATTGGTTTTTCTTTCGTGGCCGAGCGTGGTGGCGGGGCCGTGACCGGGGAGGACTTTCACGTCGTCGCCGAGCGGCCAAAGTTTTTCGCGGATTCCGTTGAGCAACAACGGATGATCGCCGCCGGGCAAATCCGTGCGCCCGATGCTCCCGGCGAAAAGCACGTCGCCGCCAAACAGCACGCGCTCGTCCTTTTGAAAAAAACAAAGACTGCCGGGGCAATGGCCGGGGACGAGTAGCACTTGGAAAGCGAGACCCTCCACGTTGAGTGACGGAGTTTCGCCGATGAGCAAGTCGGGCGTCAGCGTTTCGATTTCCCAATTAAAACCGAGCCGTGTGAAAAACTGGGCGTCGCTCACCATCGGCGCGCAATCGGCGTGGCAGAGCACACGGGCACCGTGTTCACGCTGGATGCGCGCGGCGTCCCACACGTGATCGATGTGCCCATGCGTGAGCATCAAGGTTTTTACGCGATAGCCTCGCTCAGTCAGCCAGTCGGCAGCCTCTTGTGGCGCGTCCACGAGGATGCCGTGCGCGGGCAGAAAGAAACAGTTCGTGTCGAAAATACCGCCGGTGAAAAAATCCATTTCCATATCCACACTCTTTTCGCGTCCGCCGCGCAAAGTGTCGAGCGCCCACAGCGGGGAAAAGAAAAGGGCGGAAGGCATCGCGCCTCCCGCCCTTGGTTGATTCAAATGCTGTGAAAATTAGTTGGCCGGCGCTGGCTTGGCTCCCTCTGCGGGTTTGCCTTCGCCGGGCTTGCCGCCGGGGCCGCCACGACGACCACCACGCTCTTCGCGGGCCTTTTTCATTTTCTCCTTTTGCTCAGGCGTCAGCACATTTCCGATTTCCTCGAACTGTGCTTTCATCGCATCGCGGAATTTCGTTTTGTCCTCTTCGGTCAGGTTTTCGCGACCTTTATCACGGAGTGCCTTCAGTTCGTCCGCAGTCTTGGCGAAGATGGCTTTGATTTTGTCCTGCTGCTCCTGCGTGAGACCGAGGTGTTCGGTCATCTTTTTGAGGCGCTCCTCGGGGGAACCCCAACGACCTTCGCCGCCGGGTCCACGACGCTCGCCTGCGGGTTTTCCGCCAGCAGGTCCGCCCGCGGGCTTCTCCTCGGCGATAGTGATGTTGGAAAGCAGCGCGAGGGCTGCGACAGTAAGTATGTAGCTTTTCATGACAGACAGGAAAACCACGCACAGCGGAAAGAGTTGCGCGGAGAGTTGAAAAATTTGGCAACGTGCGAGACATCTCCTCCCCGGCAGAAAAAAGGATGCGACGTGTGGTGATCGCGCCCCAAGCAAAGCATCAGCTTCTTCTTTCAAAATAATCTTAGACACGGGGTGCTACATCACCCCAGACGTCGCAGCACTCGCAGGCGCTCGCG
>CAMBOD010000044.1 GCA_945868985.1 Prosthecobacter debontii
CACGTTGGCGCATCAACGACTATCTCCACGAACGTGCCGCAAACAAAGCGCACGAATGCGCAAACTGGCTCGACCCAAAAGCACCCACGCTCGCCCGCACATTGCGTGATGCTGGCTACGCGACGGCGCACTTTGGAAAATGGCACATGGGCGGCGGACGCGACGTTGATGACGCGCCGTGGCCGAAGGAATACGGCTTCGACGAACATCATGTGAACATCGAGGGCTGCGGTCCGCGCATGGAAAGTTGGGGCAGCCCGAAGCCGGAGCCGCTCGAAGGAAAAATGCTCGCGCGTTACGACTTCACCGGATTCTGGGCGGATAAAACAATGGACTTCATCCGCCGCCACAAAAGCGGCCCGTTCTTCGTCCAGCTATGGCCGATGGATGTCCACACGCCGCACGTCCCAGATCCGAACGAACTGCCGCACGTCGCCGAAACACCGCAGGCGCATCAAAAATTCAATGCCGTGTTGCGCCGCTTCGACTCCGAGATCGGGCGTGTCCTCGATTTTCTAATAGCCGAAGGTCTGGAGCAAAACACCATCGTGGTCTTTACGAGCGACAACGGCGCGGAGCCATCTTTTCAGCGTCAGCGCACCGGCGGATTGCGCGGCATGAAATGGAGCCTCTACGAAGGCGGAATTCGCGTGCCGCTTTTAGTCCGCTGGCCGGGACACATTCCTGCGGGTAAGACCGACACCGAGAGCGTGCTCGCATCCATTGACCTCTTCCCCACGCTTTGCGCGCTTGCCGGTGTCGCCTTTCCAAAAGACGCGCAACCCGACGGTCTCGACACCAGCGCCGTTTTCCTCGGCACCCCGCGTCAACGCACTGAGCCATTGCTTTGGGAATACGGACGCCAGCCCGACTACCGCTATCCACGAGAACCCGAAGCGCGCAGCCCCAACCTCGCCATCCGCGAAGGCCGTTGGAAATTGCTCATCAACGCCGATGGAACAAATGCAGAACTCTACGACCTCTCTGCCGACCCCAACGAAACGAACAACCTCGCAACTAAACAAAACAACCTAGCCACCCGACTGAGCGACACCGTGCTGAAATGGAGAAAGTCGCTGCCTTAAAAATGAAAGTCACACGGTCCCGCACGCAAACACCGGGGGAGCACCGAGCCTCTTCCCTTTTTCGCACGTCCAGCTAGGCTCTTCGCTCCACAACGTGCCCGAAAACGCAGAACCAACAACGCCAAAGCCGGTAAAGTCCGTCGAGCCGGTCGCAACGCGCCCGCGCAGGAAGCGCGGATTTTTCGCCAAGCTCAGACTGCTGTTCCTTTGGATCGTGCTGCTTTTCTGCATCGCAATACAGTCGCCCGTATTCCCCCTGGTCGTTCGTGCCGTCGTCCACATCGAGGCCTGGCGAAAAGGCTCGGAAATTCACATCGGCACCATCGAAGGAAGTATTTTTGACCCCATCGTTTTACGCGACACCGTCTTCACCTATCACTCCGAGACCGGTGCGACCACGCGGCTTGAAGTGCGTCGTGTGCGTGCGTCATTCGCCTGGAGCAATGTATTTCCCGAGCCCGTCAGCAACTGGGTGCGCAATGCTGCAAACGCCGTCGGACTTGCCACCATCGGTCGCAACAACGTGTGGTGGCAGCGCCTCGAACTCGACGGAGTCACGGCCAAACTCGCCCTCCCGACCGCTCAAAGTAACGAGCCCGCAGCCGCCCGTCGCTGGCTGCGTTCGCAGTTCGGAGAAGGCTGGCTCCACGCACCGCTCTACCTCACGGTCCGCGATGCGGAATTCATCATCGAACGCGGCGGAGATTTTCTCCACGCAGCAGGAGTCCGCTTTTCGCTCAGCGAAATCGAGCCCGGCTACGCCCGCGCCGCGCAGCTCAATTGGAAATTCGGCGACCTCTCAAAACACTTTCGCGACCTCCACTCATACTCCTCGCTGGAAAAATCACGCGCCAGCATCGCGGGCTGCATCCTCACGCCGGATGTGCGCATCGAAAACTTCTCCGTCAACCTGAGCGACCTCGCCAAAGGCCGTCTTACGCTCACGACACAACTAGCCGCGTTCGGCGGAACCATCAACGCCGAGGCGGAAACCGCGCCACGCGGGCGCGAGCTGCACTTCGATGCCGACGGCACTTTTGAAAACATCAACGTCGGCGGGCTCGCCACATTCCTCGGCCTCAGCGAAGCCGCAGGCGGCTTGGTGAAAAGTGGAAACTTCATCTATCGCGGAACGCCCCGCGATCCTGCACACGCGGAGGCCCGGCTGAATTTGGAGGCAGGCAATTTCCAATGGGAAACGCGCCAGTGGGATTCGCTCACGCTCCGTCTTTCCCTTCTCGACCAGCGTCTGCAAATCCCCGAACTGAAACTTCGACAGGGCGTGAATCAACTCAGCCTCAATGGAAGCATGGCGCTGCCGAATCCTCGCACCTCGTGGTGGCAACGGCAGTTCGATTTCAAAGTGGACGCCGACATTCACAACCTCACCGACCTCTCCGCGCTCCTGCTTCCCGATTTCAAATTCGCCGCCGGCCAGCTTTTCATTCGTGGCTCCATCAGCGGCTCCGGCGCAGATGCCCCCGCAATCCCGACTTTCGACGGACAACTTATTTTTAGCGGCAGCAGCCTCAAATGGCGCACCGCACCGCTCGACGTGCTCAACGCCGCAATCGTCCTACGCGGCCACGAACTGCAAATCATCAACGCCCAGCTCCTCCACGGCGACGACTTCCTGCGCGGCGTAGGCCGCATCAGCCTATCCGGCGACGGCGGCTACGAAGGAATCATCCGCACCTCCGTCCGCGACCTCGCCATCTATCAGCCCCTCCTCGCGCCACCCGTGCTCCCCGTCCCGCTCGCCGGGCGCGCCGTTATTGACTGGCGCGGCAACGGACTCGGCAAAAAGCACGAAGGCACATTCACCGCACAGTTGGAAAAATTTCGCACCCTCGGCAGCGCCGGACTGAAAGCCACCCACCCGCTCGATGCCAACTTCTCCGGCAGCTACGCAGGCGAGCAGATGCAGTTTGAAAAATTCGAGCTGAGCGAAAACAGCACCACACTCAGCGCCGCCGTCGCCATCGGCCCCAGCGCCGTCAATCTCCGCAACATCCGCGTCCAGCACAAAGGCCAACCCTGGCTCCAGGGCGATGCCCTCCTTCCCCTCGACCTGTGGCAACGCTGGCCCGACGTGGACTTCTCCCACCTCCTCAACGACGACACCGTCGCCCGCGTGAACCTCACCGCCACCAACCTCGGCCTCCGCGAAACCTCCCTCCTTACCGGCATCGAATGGCCGCTCGCCGGCACACTCAACGGCACACTCACCGCCGACGGCCCGCTCAAATCCCTCAAACTCGGCGGCGCACTCACCCTCGCCAAAGGCACCCTCCCGCTGAACTGGCGCGGCACCACCATCACCGACATCAACAGCACCTTCACCCTCGAAGACTCCATCATCACACTCACCAAATCCAGTGGTCGCCACCCCACCGGAGCATTCACCGCCGAGGGAAAACTGGACCTCACCAACGCCCGCAAACCCCTCCTCGAAACCACCGCCGCAGGCACGCACGAAGGACAACCCTTCAGCTTCAAACTCACCGGCCCCGCAGAAAAACCCACCCTCACCACCGAAGGCCCCTCGCCCTTCCCAGTCGCTCCGTAGTGGCATACTGACACTGCACCTTAATCGTGTGCGAGGCAGGCGGTCGCTACGCTACTGGCCGCAGTATTTGAAAAGGAACATTTCGGCGTCGCCGCCGGGGAGGTAGAAGCGGATGGCTCCGTCGTGGCCGATGATGTCGGTTTTCACGGCGCAGCTTGCGCGGCGGCTGTGGATTTGGTGAAGGCCGAGGTGGCCCTGCCGGTAGAGTTCGCCCCAGGCTTCGATGCGGAGAGCGGCGTGGCCCTTTTCGATGAGGAGTTGGGCGAGGGTGGCGTGCTCGTAGTGTTCGTAGGTGAGGGGGAATTGGGCTTCGATGATGGCGTAGTCGAGGCCGGTGTGTTCTTCGATGAGCGGCTCGGGTTTTTCCGCGTAGCGGGTGCGGAGGATGGCGATGCGGATGCGGGCGTCGAACCCGGCGAGGAGGTTGAAACGGGAGAGGGTGTTGACGGAGATGAGGATGGGGCCACACGGGGGAATCTGCACGGTGAACCAGACGTGGTCCACGCGCTCAGGGTCGTCGGCGACTTCGAGCCGCGTGTGGTAGGGGATGCCGATGACGCGGGCGTAAAGCGGCGCGCGTGCATCGAAGACGCGGCACTGCCACTCTTCGCGCGGGGTGCGCTGTGGGGTGCGGCGGTTTGGCATGGGCGTGGGCTAGTCGCGCTTGGTGCCGGTGACGCTGCGTCCGCTGCGGCCTTTGACAGCTTTCTTCGCCTTCTTCGGTTTGTCGAGGTCGGTGCGGTGCTCGATTTTTGCGACGCGGCCGTGTTTAAAATACATCTCGCGCACCTTCTCCAGCATCGCGTCGCGACGGTCGTAGAGGCGTTTGAGCTTGCGCGGCTTCACCTTCGTGAGCGCGTAGGCGGTGATGATGGGCAGCGTGATCGTCGAGTCCGCATAGCACACCACGCAGTCGGGGAGATTGTCGGGATCGATCTTGCCCCAGCTCACCGCTTCGGCGGGCGTCGCGCCGCTCAGGCCGCCGGTGTCGGGGCGCGCGTCGGTGCATTGCAGGAAGTAGTCGTGCCCGCGTTCCTCGATGCCCATGACCTCCTGAATCTGCGGCTCGGTTTGCAGCATGAAGTTTTTCGGCGACCCGCCGCCGAGGATGAAGACGCTGCTCATTTCGCCGGAGGACTTCGCGGCATAGACGATGGCAGCGGTCTGGTTCACGTCGCGGTTCACGTCCATCATCAGCTTCGAGTCGCGCAGCGCCATCGCGGCGACGTTCATGCCGATGCTGCTGTCACCGGGCGACGAGGTGAAAATCGGCACGCCGTAGTGATATGCCGCCGCGAGCACGCTCGTTTCTTTGATGCCGAGTTTTTTCTCCCGCGCCGCGACGTATTTTCCGAGGAGGTAATGGAATTCATCCGTCGCCATCGTGCGCTGGAACTCGGGGCCTTGGATGACCTCGCGCACAAACGCATCGGTATCGAGCAACACGTCGTAATCGAACAGCACATCGTAAATGCGGATGATGCCTTCTTTGCGAAGCGTCACATCATTCAGGAACGGCGAGCCCGCATACAGCTCCATGCCCAGACCGTAGTGCAGGTCGTGATAGAGGTTCGCACCGGTCGAAATGATCCAATCCACAAAGCCCGCCTTCATGAGCGGGATGATCGCTGCTTTTCCCAGCCCCGCCGGAGTGAGCGCGCCCGTGAGCGACATGCCCACGGTGCCATTGCCCGCGACCATCTTCTGCGTGAAAAGCCGACACGCTTCGGCGAGCCGACCGCCGTTGTAGGCCTTGAAGGAATTGTCCACGAGATCGGTGACCTTCCAGCCTTTGCCAATGGACGATGGGAGCAGACGCGGAAATTTTTTATTCAGTGACATGACGCGGGATGTAGAAGCGCGGCGCGAAAGAGGGAAGTGGAAAGTGAAAATGTAGTGGGGGAGCGGGATGTTTTCGTCGAATCAGTGTTGGTATTACACATTGCGGGCAGGGCGTTCATCGCTAAGAGAAGAGGGACCTCCTCCGCACTTTCTCCACCTATCTCATTTATGAAACATAATCCTCTGTTGCGGTGTTCACGTGCTCTTCGCATCTGTGCAGCACCATTCGCTGCGTTGTTTGCAGTGAGTGCGACTGCGGCGAATATCTCGTGGAGCGGGGCGACGGATGCGGTGTGGAGCACCGGAGGAAACTGGGTGGGCGGTGTTGCGCCGGTGGCGACGGATGTGGCCGTGTTCGATGCGGGATCAAATGCAAATCTGACGACTGCGCTGGGTGCGGATTTTTCGATCCAGAGTTTGAGGATCACGACGCCAGGCGGGCTGATCACGATTGGCGCGGGGAATTTACTGACGCTCGGTGCCGGTGGAATTGATATGAGTGCTGCGTCGCAAAATTTGCTGATCGAAGCGCTGGTGGCGCTGGCGGCGGATCAATCGTGGAATGTGGCGAATGGGCGGACGCTGACTGCGAATGGGATCATCAGCGGGACGAACGTGAATTTGAATAAGATCGGGCTTGGGGATTTGATTCTCGGTGGCGCGAATACTTTCACTGGGGCGACGACGATTGGCGGCGGGACGTTGACGCTGAACGGAAGCTTGAATGGGACGACCGGGACGGATTTGACGTTTGCGGGAACTGGGACTTTCAATGTGAGCGCGTCGAGCGGAGTGAGTCAGGGGATGAAGGTGCTGAGGTTCAGCGCTGGCGATGGAACGGTGCGTTCGACGCACAACGGCGGGACGAGCACGGTCAGTTTCACCTCGCGAGCGACGCGCGTTGCAGGAGCGACGGGAAATTTCACGCTGATCAATGGAACGCAAGGCGCGGGCGGGACAAACAACATCACGATTGGGGGGGAGTTGACGGCGCAGTTGCTGGATCGCGGGCTGTTTTACAACGGCTCTCAGTATGCGGCGTATGATGAGGGTGGTTTTGTGCGCTGGCTGATTTACGGCACGGATGCGGATGCGCCAGCCAGTATTCCATCCGGAGCGACGCTCGGCGTGAACGACGCGACGAAGAACGTGGAGATTTCCGGCGACATCACGGCGCAAACGACGGCATCCGTGAACACGATCCGGGATCCCGGTGCTTTCAGCATAACGCTGGCGGGCGGGCAGACGCTGAGCTTTAACGGTTTTTTGAAATCTGGCGGCAGTGTGGCGACGATTTCCGAGGGAGCAGGAATCACGACGACAGCGGCGAATAACGAGATGGTGATACGCACGGATACAGCGACAGACGCGCTGACGATCAGCACACCGATCCTCGCCAACGGAACCAGCAGCCTCACCAAGTCCGGCGATGGCACGATGATATTATCCGCAGCCAATAGCTACGCAGGAGTTACGAGCATTAACGCGGGCATTTTACAAATCGGCAGCGGCGGCACCGCCGGCAGCCTAGGCACTGGCAATGTGAACAACAGCGCCAGTCTAGTTTTCAACCGCATCGACAGCTTTACGGTTTCAAATCTGATCAGCGGAAACGGTTCACTGACGAAAAACGGTGCAGGCACGCTGACCCTTACTGGTGCAAATTCTTTTAAGGGATCGATTTTCATAATCAGCGGCGTGCTTAGTGTCAGCGCGAGCAACAATCTGGGTGATAATTCTGCGACGGACTCACTGCTCATCAATTCTACTGGCACGCTGCGTGATACAGGTGTGGCGACGAGCGGAAGAAGTGTGAGCATAGTTAACGGCTCGACCATTGACGTGACGACGGCTGCCCGCCTGACCGTGACTGGTAATTTCACTACGAACGTTGCGGCAGGAGATGTGAACCTCAACAAAACCGGGCCGGGCACCTTGAATATCAATGGCGGAACGATGTTCACAGCCGGAAATACTCCGAACAGGACAATTCACATGCGGGAGGGAGCATTGAATTTCACCAATGCCACTGTCCACCTCTCGTCATTGATTACCCAGTTTAGTAACGCCTACATCACCGCGACGAATTCCACCTTAGACTTCAACGACACCGGGTGGTTTCACGGCTGCTTTATTCTCGGCCACGGAAATAACTTTTACAGTGCGGCTATCAATGGAGGGTCAATCAAAACGGAGGGACTTGGTATTTATCTGAACCTAGGAGGAAATACCGGCCGGGCGCTCATGACGCTCGATGGGGGCGTGACTGTGGATGCGTCGGAATTTCTCATCGCAAACAACGATAACTGCATCGGTGTGCTCAATATTCGGAATGCCGCCATCACCAATGCATTCGATATTACACTCGGAGGCTCGAAGGCTGCCGGCTACGTCAACCAACTCGGCGGAACCATCAATAATGCAGGAACTGTCAATCTGGCATACCGCATGGGGCAGGCGAATAACTGGGGCATCTACAACCTCAAGAGCGGAACCCTGAAGACGGAATCTATCACCTCAGGTGACGGCAGTGCGGGATATAACGGGAACCGAGCCTACTTCAATTTTCACGGTGGAACGTTGAGTCCGAGGGCGGACAGTAACAATTTCGCCTTCAGCACGCTCACCGGAGCCAATGCGGGTAGCGTGAGTGCTCCGCAGATGTTCGTTTATTCGGAGGGAGCGATCATTGATACCGATGGGAAGAGCATCGTGATCAATGAGAAATTGATGGCTCCAGCGGGGCAGGGTCTCTCAGATACCACCATCGTGATGTCGGGAGCAAACCAAGGCTCAGGCTATCGGGGAGAGCCGCTCATCAGAATCGGTGACACCACGAACCTCACGGCGTCGGTCATCGCCAACATGGTGGACGACGGCACTGGAAACGGGACGTTCAAAATCGCTTCGCTCACGGTCATTAATCCCGGCGTCAACTACACAGCCGCACCTGCGCTCACGATTTTCGGTGGTGACCCCACGACGGCAGCGACTCTGCCAGCAACTCTCCCGATTGCACCCAATGTCTCCGGTGGCCTGACCAAGTCCGGGATCGGGACGCTGACCCTATCTGCTACGAATACCTACACCGGTGTGACGACGATTTCCGGCGGCACGCTGCACATTGGCAACGGCGGCACTACGGGTTCCATCACCACGACGAGTAACGTGGTCAATAACGGCGTGCTGGCTTTCAATCGCACGGACAACTATGGCGGAGATTTCACACAGATCATCAGTGGCAACGGATCGGTGAAGGTTTCGGGTGGATTTCTGACTCTTCCCGGCACGAACACCTACACAGGTGCCACGACATTGAGCGGAGGCACGTTGAGCGTCGGGAGCAATGCCAATTTTGGTGACGGAGGTGCGCTGAATTTTGACGGCGGCACTTTGCAGGTTACGGGCACGGCGTTGAATAATTTCGACAGCCACGCGCCCTCATTTAACGACGGAAAGACTGTCGGAATTGATGTCAATAATGTGGCGAACACCATCACCGTCACTCAGGTCTTGAATCAAGGTGCTGGCGGCTTGACGAAGCTGGGCGCTGGTAAACTTCTGATCACGGGTAACAATACTTACACGGGTGCGACCACAGTGAGCGGCGGCGTGCTCCAGATCGGCGATGGAGGCAGCGGTGCTTCGATCAGCGCGAGCAGCGGTATTGTTTTGAGCAATAACAGCGACGTAATTTTCGAAAACGCAGACGCTGCCAACTTTGGCCAGAGCATCAGCGGGGCGGGCAACCTAGTGAAGGCAGGCACGGGAACACTCAAACTCAGCGGGGCGAATAGCTACGCCGGCACGACGCTCGTGAACGCGGGCACCCTCGAGGTGAACGGCACGATCTCCGGCAGCACGACGGTGAACAGCGGCGCCACGCTTGCGGGCAGCAACGGCACGTTGGGAAATGTCACCATCGAGAGCAGCGGCACATTCTCACCTGGCAGCAACGAGAACCCGATCGGGAGCCTGACAGTGAATGGCGACCTTGAACTGCAAGCATCCTCCAACTTCAACGTGCAGTTTGATACGGACGGGGGCTTCGTGGATGCGATCACAGT
>CAMBOD010000045.1 GCA_945868985.1 Prosthecobacter debontii
AACTGGTTCATGCCGGCGTTCGTGAAAAGGAGGTTCGGCGAATCGGGCATGAGCGACGAGCTGGGCACGATGGTGTGCTTTTTCTCGCGGAAGAAATCGAGGAACGACTGGCGGATCTGTGTGCTGGTGAGCATGGCCGTGTATTTTGAAAAAGGGCGCGCAGGCTAGCCAGCGAACGCAAAAGGTAAAGCCCTGTGCGGGCGGACTTCTCCACAGCCAGACAAATTATGGTAATTATGGCGCTGCACCTGCTTCTTATTGAAAAAACTGCATCTGTTTCTAACTACCAACCCTTCATCAAACCTATGAAAACGAAAATTCAATTTAAACTAACCATTCTTGCACTCGCAGCTTTGTCTGCCAGCGCCCTATCAATCCCGGGAGGTGGACAACAACCTAAATTCGAGGGTGCAGGTTTGTATTACGGCCTCGTTGCATGAGCAGGATGAAAATCACCCCCACCTCGCGCACACGCGCTCCGAAATGTCGGCAAAAAATCCCGTGCCACATTCATGAACGATTTTCAGACCTGCCCAAATGAGCAGCAGCCACAGCCAGTTATTGCTCGCAAGAATTCCATCGAAACCATGTTGGAATCGCTGCCAGTCCACCGCCACATGAGCCGCGCCAGCGAGCATCACACCCAGCCAGATCAGAAAACCTAGCCAGCCAAGCAGCGGTCGCATTTTTGTAGCAAGCCACGCGAAAAAACGATCCGGCCTTGCGAGCGGCACGCGCACTGTGAGTGGATTCAGCCACGTCGCCGCGCTTCGCCACGCGCGTTGCTTGTGCTCGGCATCGCTTGTCGCGCGGTCGCTCTCGACGGCGAGTAGATGATTGTCCTTCAGCCATCTTAGCATCTGCAAAGCCTCATGCTCCGTGTAGCTGTCGCCGCCGCCATCGCGCGCGAGACGTGCGAGAATCATCGCGACGGTCTGCGTGCCGTCGAGTGAACGAAAGAACCTATATTCACCAAACCCCACGCGAAAAAATCGCGATGAGGCCGTGTCCTCGATCACGCAAACGCGCTCCCCGCCCTGCTCCTGCACGGAAAAGACCAGCCCATCGCGCAAGCGCGGTCGCAGCGATTCAAGTTCGCGGATGGAAAAGTTCATCCGACTACCACCATAGTGTCGTCTGCACCCATTCGATGAAACGATGACCGATGATCCATGCGAGCGGGCGGCGGTCGCTTTCGATAGTCGCGCGGCCCCTCATGCCCGGGCGGAGTTCGGGCGCGATACCGACGGTTGCCTCCGCGACGAATACGTTTTTTCCATCGCGCTGTTCGCTCTGCGGATAGACTTTTTCCAAGCGACTCTCGCCGCTCCATCCGCTGTGGGCTTCGAGGCGGAAGGTGACGGGCATCGCTGCGCGCACACGACTGACTTCGCGGTCGGGCACGTCAATTTCGACGAGCATCACTTCGAGCGGCGCAATTTCAAACAACACCTGTCCCTGCCGCACCGGCTGTCCCTCGGCGCGGCGGAGGTCGCCGCTCACGACGACGCCCGCCAACGGAGCGCGCACTTCGAGCATTTCGATTTTGCGTTTCACGAGCGCGAGTTCCTGCGCAATGCCATCGGCTTCAAACGCGGCGACCTGCGCGGCAGCGAAGTCAGCGCCATCGGGCGCACTCATCGCACGGTCGCGTTTTTTTTGCGCCTGATCGCGCGCTGCGGTCAGCTCGGCCTCCTTCAGTTTCAATTCGCGACTATCGAGCGCGACGAGCGCATCGCCCTCGGCCACGCGGTCGCCGGGCTGGACTCTCGTGCGTCCGAGCTGTCCTTCAAACGGAGCGGCAATGACGCGCTTCGTCTTCGGCACAAGGCGGCAGTCGCATTTGATCGAGTAGTGAAATGGAAACGCGAGCAGCGCCGCGAGTGCGATGCCTGCGGTGATGATTGCGCGGCGGCGGTTCGTCGTGGCGCGCTTCCATGTGCGGCGGAAAAAGAACGTGAGCGGGTTTGGTTTTGCTCGCTCCAGCAACTCGAAGAGCGGTGCGACGAATGGCAGTGCGGCATCGAGCAATGCGGGGGTGCGTGGATCGGGCGACTCGCTCCATTCGCAAAGGACGGCACCTCGGTTTTCACGCACCGGCTGTGTGGTGATGCAGACGGACTTTGTCTGCTGCGCGAGCAAATCGTGCGCGATGGCAGATTTGTTTTCGGGAAAATTCACGCGCGCTCCATCGAGCATGGCCTCGCGCAATGCGGCTTCGATGGGCTGGTGCGCGGTGCTTTTCGTATCGAGCTTTGCAACGCCGCTCATCGCGCGGAGCCGCACGCCGTCGCGAGTCCGTGTGCCATAGACGACGCGGGAGCAGCCGAGATAGTCGCGCAACGCATCCACTGCGATGCGCGCGGCTTTTTCAAAATCCTCCTCGATTCCAGCGCGGCGGAAAATATCGAGCAGCCCGCTCGTGCGCGCTAGCACCCAATGGATGTCAGCGGTGACGAGCCTTTGCTCGCGGTAAAGCAGATAGCCCGCGACCGTTTGTAGAATGACGAGGAACGCCTGTAAATCGCGCGCGTTTGGCACGACAAGCTGGGCGATGAGCACCCACAGCGGATGTTCGTCGCGCCGCACAGGCACGGCGAGCGTGTAGCCCTCTTCGCCGAGCTACGGCGCGGCCTCCACAACAGCGGCGCTCGTATTTGCCAGCCTCTCGCCGATTGGCGCGAGGGCTGTGGCGAGGATGCCGCGCGTGGTGACGACAACACTCGCGGCTCCCGCATTTTCAGAACCGGGAAAAATCGCGAGCGCACGTGCATTGAGCAGTGCACGGAGAAATTCGAGCAGCGGGCGCAGCTCGCCGGATTCGGTGAGCGTAGCGAGTTGCTCCTGCACGCGCGGACCGTCGGGCAGGCCCGGTGCAGACGATGCAGTGGGCTTCCCGGCTTGTGCGGATGCGGTTTGCGAGGCGGGACTGTTCATTTGCCGAAGAAAAAATCAGCCCGCGTTCTCACGGGTGCGACTACTTTTTCGCCTCTGTCTTGGCAGCGGCAGCAGCCTGCTCCTGTTTGGCGAAAAGCTGACCGAGCACTTGATAAAGGCGGCGCACTCCACCAGCAGTCATCGCGATGCGGGTGTGGATGGGGAGCACGCTCACGCCCGAACCCTGATCGGGGATGATACCGCTGGAGAAATCGAGAAAGATTTCCTCCTGGCCTGTTGTGAGCACGACCTGATTCGCATAGCGCGCGGTCATGTCCTCATACTTGACTTGGAGTTGCTGTTGTTTGGGTTTGGGTTCGTTGGCCATGGCCGAATTGCTAGACACGAAGCGGGATCTTGGCAAGCGGTGTGGCGCGTCTTGCGCAAGATGCGGCGGCTGCTAACGTCCGCGCCCTTCGCCATGGGCAACGACATCATCTATCTCGACAATAACGCGACCACTCAGATCGATCCTGCGGTAGTGCAGGAGATGCTGCCTTTCCTCACGGAAAACTACGGCAATCCTTCGAGCGGCTACCGTTTCGGCCAGCGCGTAAATGAAGCGCTGGAAATCGCGCGGGCCCGGGTTGCGGGGCTGCTGGGCTGTGAACCGGGCGAGATTTTATTCACGAGCTGCGGGACAGAAAGCTCGAACACGGCGGTTCATTCCGCGCTGCAAATGGATCGGGACCGCCAGCACATCGTGACGACGCGAGTCGAGCACAGCGCGACGTTGAAAACTTGCGAGGGACTCGCAAAACGTGGCTACGCAGTGACGTGGCTCGGCGTGAACAACGAGGGTCAAATTGACCTCGGCGAACTGGAGCGCGCAGTAACGGACGAAACGGCGCTCGTTTCTATCATGTGGGCGAACAACGAAACCGGCGTGACTTTTCCCATCGAGAAAATCTCAGAAATCGTGCGGGCGAAAGGCGCCGTCTTTCATACCGACGCCGTGCAGACCATTGGAAAGCTGCCGGTGAAGCTCGATGCGATGAAGGTGAATTTCCTCTCGCTGAGCGGGCACAAACTCCATGCGCCAAAAGGCGTCGGCGTGCTTTACGTGAACCGCCGCACAAAGTTTTTCCCATTCGTCACCGGCGGCGGTCAGGAAAACGGTAAACGCGCAGGCACTCAAAACGTCGCGAGCATCGTCGCGCTCGGAAAGGCGTGCGAAATAGCCGCACAAAATATCGCGCACGAAGCAACGGAGGTGATGGCGATGCGCGATGAATTTGAAAACGCCATCCTCGCAAAAGTGCCCGGCACGCAGGTGAACGGCGACCGTGTAAATCGTCTGCCGAATACAACGAGCCTCGCATTTTCCGGCACCGAGAGTGAGGCGATGCTGATGCTGCTCGATCAAAAAGGGCTGTGCTGCTCCGCAGGATCGGCCTGCACGACAGGACAGCACGAGCCTTCACACGTCCTGCGCGCGATGGGCTTCGACGACACGCGCGCACGCGGCAGCCTGCGGTTTTCCTTTGGACGCTTCAACACGCGCGCAGAAGTCGCCCGCGCGCTGGAACTGGTGCCGCAGGTAGTGGAGAAAGTGCGACGCGTGACTGCGGCGTAGTGGAGAAGCGGGTTTTCACGCTTTCCAGCCCGTCGCTGCACGGCTAAATGCCCGTCATCCATGAAAGTTTTCGTCACCGGCGGTGCCGGCTACATTGGCAGTGTGTGCGTCGAGCAACTCCTCGACGCCGGGCATACTGTGACCGTTTTTGACAATCTCACCGAGGGCCATCGCTCCGCCGTAGACCCGCGCGCAGCGCTCATCGTCGGCGATCTCCAAAAGCGTTGCGACATCGAGGACGCGATGGAAACAGCGCGGCCCGACGCAGTGATGCATTTCGCCGCAAACGCCCTCGTCGGCGAATCCATGACAGACCCCTCGAAGTATTTTCGCAACAACGTCTATGGCGGAATCAATCTGCTCGACGCCATGGTGTCCGTCGGCTGCAAGCACTTCGTTTTTTCCAGCACCTGCGCGACGTTTGGTGTGCCGGATCGGATGCCGATTGATGAAACGCAGACCCAACTCCCCATCAATCCCTACGGCGAATCGAAGCTGATGTTTGAAAAAATCCTGCGCTGGTATGACGAAATCCACGGCCTCCGCTACGTGGCACTGCGCTACTTCAACGCAGCCGGCGCGAGCGGGCGCTACGGCGAGGATCATCGCATCGAAACGCACCTCATTCCCAATGTCCTCCGCGTGGCACTGGGACAAAAATCACACGTCGAGATTTTCGGGACCGACTACCCGACGCCCGACGGCACGTGCATCCGCGACTACATCCACATTCTCGACCTCGCACAGGCGCACATGCTCGCGCTCAACGCCCCGCAGAGCGCGAAATACAACCTCGGCACCGGCGGCGGCACGAGCGTCCGCGAAATCATCGCCACCTGTGAAAAAGTCACAGGCAAAAAGATCGCCGTCATTGAAAAGCCGCGTCGCCCAGGTGATCCGCCACGCCTCATCGCCGGCTCGGAAAAAGTGCGCGCCGAACTCGGCTGGAAGCCACAATTTCAAGACGTAGAAAAAATCATCGCCATTGCCTGGGCCTGGCATGTGAAGCATCCGAATGGATACGGCGACTAGCTCTTCATACTTTCCTGCTTGATCGTTTCCGCCATGAGCCGCCGACGCAACTATCGCTAGATCATGATCTCCTCTGACGATACCTACGCGCTCAAGAGTGAGGATGAGAGGCAGCGTCGTCTGGCAATGTTATCGCTGCCACACATGCGTCCGCTCATGGAATATTTAAAATGGGTCAAGAGCGATTGCGGTCACGATATTCCCTCCTTTGACCCGTGTGACGCTGGCGTGAACGCAATGGTTTTATTTTTACTCGAAGCACCAGGACCCAAGGCTGTTGGTTCGACATTCATATCTCGAAATAATCCCGATCAAACCGCGAGCAACATGAATGAATTACTCATGAAGGCGCGGATCCCGCGTGCTATTACTCTGCTATGGAACATCGTCCCGTGGTATATTGGCGATGGGAAGAAAATCCGTGGCGCGCGGAAATCCGATATTAATCAAGCGATGCCGTATTTCCAAAAGCTAATCCACCTCCTCCCAAGGCTTCGAGAGATTGTGTTGGTAGGTAAGAATGCTCAGAGCGCCAGGGCCGTTATTCTAAGACATACGAACGTTCCGCTTGTTGACGCACCTCATCCCAGCCCAAAAAACTTCAATACGCGCCCTCACACAAAAACGGAGGCCCTCCAGATCTTCAGCGAGCTGGCAACACGCTATAAAAACCCTAAAAGCACCGGTGCCTATTTCAAATAGATATAGAGATATAGCGTTCCTTAAACCGAACCGAACTCCGCCAGTTTCTCCTCGAGTTTTGCCACGAGATGCTCGGCAGTTTCGCGGGCGCGGCGTTCCTGCATGAGCGCTGCTTCGAGTTCGCGCACGCGCTGCTGGAGATTGATGCGAATGCTGTTTCGCGTGTTGAGTGCGCTGGCTGCGTCCTCGGCTTCGGCCTCATCCGGAGGGAAGAGATCTTTTACACGGAGCTGCGTGGTGTCCTTGCAGTTGGTGATAATGGATTCCGCCGTGATTTCACCCGCTTCGAGGAATTCCTGAATCGCGCCAATCGTCGTGGGGCCGTAAAATTGATCCGGGCCGACTTCGATGAGATAATCCATCGCCAGCTCGGGCACCATCGGCGCTTTCAGCCAAGTGCGTTCATCGGTCGAGACGCGATCCAGAGGCGAAACCTGCGCATCCGCCGCCCACTGGCGGAGTTGATGGAATGGGATGGGGCCAAATGTGGAACCGTCGTGGGATTTGCGAAGATACCATTTGGTGTCGTCCATAAAATTACTGTCCTTTCTGGTCGGATGGCGGCAGCAGCAATTGCTGGCCGATTTGGAGTTTCTTGGGGTCGGTGATCTTGTTGATTTTCTGCAAATCCATCGCCGTCGTATTGTGCTGCTTGGCGATTTTATCGAGCGAGTCGCCCTTCACCACGATGTGGACATTGGCGGGTTTCGGCGGCGTTGCCGGCGGTGTGAAATCGGCGACTGCTGGCGCAGGTGCCATTGCTGGAGCGGCAGCAGGAGCGGGCGCTGGAGCTGGAGCGTTCGCAGTGCGGCCATCGAGCTGCGCGCTGAGACGCGCGACTTGCGCGGAGAGCATTTCGATTTTTTGTCCCTGCTGCTCGATGCGCTGGCGAAGCGCCTTGAGTTCGTTTTGCACTGCGTCTTGCGCGCGCACGCTGGGTGTGAAAACGCCAGCCAGCGACAGCGCGCAGGCGGCGACGATTGTGGAAATACGGGGCGTCATTCGTGCAATAGATTCCATTTTCACAGCCGCAAGGCAAGGACAGGCACACACTTGGAGTAAAAATTACCTTTCTGGGCTTTTGAGGCTACTATGAATGCCCCGTTGCTTTTCTCCAAACAGGTTCCATAGCGCCCTGCTAAAAATTATTGCTTCGCTGATTTCTCCGGCAGGCGGTCGAAGTATTTTTGGATGGCGCTGTGGTAGCCGGGGGGGACTTGTTCGTTGCGGATCGCTTCGGAGACTCCTTGTTTCACATTGCGGATGGCTTGCTGGTAATCACTGGCTTTTTGTCCAGTCTCACCGACTCCCTCCTCCTTCCATTCCATCAGCAATTTGCCAGCACCGAGCTGCACCTTGTCTTTTTCTTTTTTGAAATCGCTCTTTGCCGTGTCGTCTTCCCCCACGGTGCCGCCGTTGCCGATGCCGGGATTTTGCCCGGCCTTTCCGTTGCCGCTTTTTCCACTTCCTTGCCCCTGCCCTTCCCCTTCGCCTTCGCCCTTCTCGCCCATTTGTGCGAGGAGGTCTTTGTAAAGTTTTTCGTAGTCCTGCGGTGATTTCGCGCCGGCCTGCTGGGCGTTCTCGCCATCGAGTTTTCCCTTTTCATTGAGCTGTTTGGCGGCGGCGAGATTCTTCAGCGCGTCTTCGAGATTTTGCGCGTCCTTGAACATCTCGCCGAGGCGTTTCAGTTCGTCCTCGCCGAGTTTCATGGATTCATTCGCGCCATCGAGCGCGTCCTTGGCGAGGCCTTTGAGCTTCGACATGTCCATCTGCTCCAGTGCGCGTTGAAGGGCTTCGTTGACTCCTTTATCGCCGAGTTGTTCGCGCATCTGACTGGCCATCTGGCCGAGTTGCTTCGCAATTTTTTCGAGTTGTTCGCGTTTGTCCGCGCCCTCGGGTTGCTGCGCGATTTTCTGCATTTCCTGACGGAGTTTTTCCATCGCCTGTTTGAGCCCCTCGGAGTCGCCTTTCTTCAATTTATTGATCAGGTCTTTCATCTCCTGTCGCTGCTGTGCGTCACCAAATTGCTGCGCTGCTTTTTCGAGCACTTCCTTCGGCAGACTGGCCGTGGTTTTCTTCCACAGCTCGCTGAAATCCTGTGCTTGTTCGTTGAGTTTCTTCGCGTTGAGTTCGCGTTCGCCGGGCTTCACTTCCTTGAGCGTCTTGTCGAGTTTCGCGAGCGCCTGATCGACCTGCTCGGAAAGCGCAGTGCCTTTTTCTTTCAGCTCCTCTTTACGCAATGCGGTGATCTTTTTTGTCTCGGCGAGTCGCTGCTCCTGCTTGCTGGCCTCCTGCCGCTTCGCGTCCATTTTGAACGGGTCGAGCTGCGGCAGCCACAGCACGGCGGCGTAGAGTGCGGCGAATGCGAGCAGCACGTCGCGCGCGCCGGGCATCCAGCGCAGCGGCATCAACTGTGCAGCGCTGAGCTGGCCCGCGCGCTCCTCGGCCTGCTCGAGCACAATGTCGCGAAATTCGCCGGGCGATTGCTCGATGAGCGCGGCGGTGAGGAAAAGCTCCTTGGTCCCTGCTCGGGCATCCACTGCGCGGGCGACATGCGCGGGCGCTGGGCGGCGGAGAAATGCGAGCGACGCGGCGAGCGCAAACGCAGGCACGGCGAGAAGCGTAAGCGGTGTGAACCAGTGATTCGGCAGCAGCGCGAGAAGGCGCGTGCAGAGCAATGCGATCAGCGCAATGCCGACGAGCGTGAGCACGGCGATGCGAAAGTGTTTTCCTAGAGAGGCGAGACGAAGACGCGAATCGGCGGAGCGGAGGAGCCGGGCTGTTGCGCTTGTTTTCACGGGCGGGACGGTAGCTGCGGATTGTCAGTGTTCAAGCGCGCTCACTCCCCTGCCCTGCCGACTTTGGATTCACGCTGATTTTGAACTACAGAGGACACGGAGAGCACAGAGAAATGAATTAGGAAGGCAGGAAGGCAGGAAAAGATTCGAGCAGCGAACTCAGCCTTTGTCTCCGATTTCGGAATAGCGATTTGGAGCAATCAAAGGAT